>JAYEKL010000055.1:0-14936 GCA_034660995.1 Patescibacteria group bacterium
ATCTTCGCCAAATCTAGCAGTTCTTTCTTCTAAATCATAATTCATAAATTTAATGTTTTAAAAATTAAAAATTAGAATTTATTTATAAAATTAAAAATTACAAAATTTATATCCTATCTTGCCAGATCAAGATCGGCCATATCAGCAAGCCCTTTTTTCTCGGAAATCTCAGGGTTATATAGATTATAATAAAGTTCAATTAACTCTTGCGTGTTAAGCATTGTCATACGAAGTCCAGTTCCAGATAAATTTTCTATAACATGGTCCACTCTTTGAAACAGCTGATCTTTATATTTTTCAAAAGTCGTTCGACTAGACATCAGCTTAGAAGAACTTCCAAAACCTTTAAGAACTGATAAAGCGCCTCCCTTTGACTCTGACACCGAGAACGGAACAACAATATAGAATGTTTTACTAACAATATTAGCCATTTTAACTAATCCTTGAATATACTCTATATAATTTGAAGTTTGCATACGAAGAAGTTCATTCATCTGTTTTTTTTCCTGATCTTTTAAAATTTGCAAATAGTTATCAAGATTCAACTTTCTTGAATTTATTACTATTTGCACAGAAAAATCAAGAGAATTTAAAAAACTCTGATAATGATAAATTATAGCGTCCTGCTCATCTATAGACTTAAGAGCAAAATTTATTGATGAAACCATTAGAACAGCTTTCATACTTCCGTTTTTCATAACAACAAGACCATCTTTTATTTCAGCAATCTCAAGATACTTTTGAACGCTTAACCCTTTTTTATTTTGTTTCTCTGGAGTGGACATATCTTATAATTTTTAAATTTTTAAATTTTATAATTCTTAAATAATGTTTAAATTTTTAATTTCAAAAAATTATTTACTGCAAGTTTTAGTAATTTTAGAAAAAATTAAAGTTAATTCGTGAGCTTCTTTCCACAATTTTCTGCATTCACTTTCTTTTTCATTATTAGCTTTGGCGATCATTCTTAACCAGTGTTTTGTTTCATTTGCTTCTTTTTGGCAAATTCTTATTTTATTTTTAAAGTCTTTTTTAGAACTAGCTTGATTAGCTTCCATATAGTTAGCTCCAATGCTTGTTCCTGATCTTATAATCTGATTTATAAGTGGTTTGTTTATTTCATTACTTTCTAATAATTTTACAAAAATTATAATATCTTCGCCAAATCTAGCAGTTCTTTCTTCTAAATCATAATTCATAAATTTAATGTTTTAAAAATTAAAAATTAGAATTTATTTATAAAATTAAAAATTACAAAATTTAAAAATTTTATTTATTATATCTTCTCCTTAGGCCTTGCCTTTGCCTCATAAGGCATACTAACAGAAGTACTTGTATCAAGTAACCAAGCTAATTCTTTTATTCTATTTTTTGACACCTGCGTTGCTTGAATTTCTTTTTTTGCTTTCTTTTTCTGTGTTAATTTGAACATTCTTCCGTCTGGCTCTCTTCTCCAAATATAAAGATGGGGAGTAGTATAAAAATTTATTATATTAGTTATCCATCTTAAAACAGTAAATCCTTTTGGTTTCCAAAAAGCAAAAGCTAAAGAAAGTATTGTCGTAGGAATAGCAATAATAATAAAATAGCCAAAACGAAAAAAAGTAAACGAAATAAGCATAATTCCAAACCCAATTATCATAAAAAGCGCTTGTTTTCCCGTAAAAGGACCAACAATTTTATCTTCTACATTTATAAATTGTGGAACACTGTATTGCATAAAATTCTATTGTTATATTGTTCTATTATTAAATTGTTAACTTCTCATTCGTAAACTTCAAAATCAGTTAACTTTATATTATTTATTGTATAAAACATCAAATTTAAAATTTAAAATAATGAGTAGTGTGAGTTATATTTCTACTAAATATCCTTCGACCTTGTGGAGAAATAACACGCGTAGAGTTCTCCATAAAGTCAAACAATATTATTATCTAAATCAATTCACGCTACTAATAATTTAATAATACTTATCAAGTTTTAAAAATTTCTTCTCCATATCCTGCTAAAATTAACAATAGAGCAATACAACAATAGAGCAATTTAATCCACTGTTTTTGAAAAATCTATTTTTTTATTCTTCGTAGAATATGGCAAAAGAATCTTCTCATCTACAGATTTTAGAATTAAATTTAGCTGTCTTCGTTCCTCTTCATTCATACTCTTTGTATTTTTATCATGATATACATACCGAGCACGCTCAATGTTAGAATGACGATAATGTCCCATTTTTTCTCTATAGTCTTTTAACCAATATTTTATCAATGGCTTCATCGGGGCCGACATACTTTTTAATTTTATTGACTCTTGACTTCCAATTTGCTGTTTTTCAACAACTGGATATTTATCAATAAGATTCTTGATAGATTTTGAAACTATTGTGTCTGCCATTCTTTTTCTCTCTTCCGCTTCTTCCGCTTCTTTCATTTTTTCCATCGCTTCTTCTCTTTTTAAAAGCTGTTCTGTCAATTGTTTTAGCTTTTCTTTCGGGATTTCTCCACCCAACTTTAAAATTTCATCTTCAATACCTGGAAAATAGCTATTAATAGGATAGAGAATTTCGCACAGAATAATAAGGGCGACTTCAATAGATTGTTTATTATCTAATTTTAATCCTTCCTCAATAGCCTCAGCAAGCTGTTCAATTTTTATGTCTTTCAAAACTGTATATCTAATAATACCTTTTAAAATCTCATTTTTATCCAAATTACTTTCTAAGTATTCTTTCCTTATTCTAGTAATAGCCTCTAAAGTATAATCTTCATAAATATTATCTAGAACAAAAGACGGAAGCGACTGGAATCTATTTGTTTTTTGATTATTAGTTTTCATTTTAATAAATTTAATCTACTTGATTGTAGTTATACTATCGTTCTACAGACTAAAACAAAACCAACATGAACTTTTGTTCTTAGATCTATTATTTATTACAAAATGTTTAGAACTTATCACCGCTTATTCTGCTTTTCATATTATCTATTTGTTTTTCAAAATCAATAATTTTTTCCAGATTTGGAATTGCTTCTTCTCTAGACTTTATATTATTTTCAATTGTTATTTTTTTATCAGGATCTTTTTCTGTTTTTAATTTTTCCTTATCCTTCAAAAGTGCTTCGTACTGAGTCTTATTTAGTCCTAATAGTTCATCTTTCTTTTTACTCTTTGCTTTCTCAATAATTTCAAATTTTTCTTCATAACCTTCTTTATGAATACGCGTGCTTTGAGAAGAAGTGGTTTCAGCGCCATATTTTTCAAGATCTTCATCACTCATTTTTGCAACAACTTTTGGATCAAATTTTCCAAAAGCTTTTCCAATATGTTTTTCAAAATCTTTACCTGACTTTTCGAATACTTTTTCCACATCTCCGCCAAAATTAACTGCGTCAATTTTAATCTCTTCATCCTTCTTTAATATTTTTTTTGCTTTTTCTTGCTCTTTCTTACTCTTTGTGTCATCTTTTGAATCTTTTTCAGCTTGTTTATATTCTTCCTTACTAAGTCCATTTGCTGCCAATCCTTCCGAAAATTCAGCCTGCTGTTTTTTACTTAATTTAGCTTTAAAAGCCTTTTTCTGACCCGAATCTAAGCTGTCATTTATTGCTCTTGCTTGCATTTTACCTTTAAGATTTTTAATCTTATTTACATCTCCACCATCTTCAATTATATCCAGAACTTCTTCTCTCATTATTTCTTCTTTATAAGCATCTTTTGATCCTCCTTTGTCTTTTATTCTTTGTTGCGCTTCATCACTAAATGTATCATCTTTTTTATTTTCTATTCTATCTTGCGCGCCGCTTGTCATCGTTGCGAGATCTAAGTCTCTATGGGTAAGCTCTTTTAATTCTTTGTCGCTAAGAGATGCTTCTACTGCTGGAAACAATTTTTCTATATCATCTTTGTAATCGGCTACTTTACCATGCCCAGCAGCTGTTTCTACAAACAGAGCTTTTTCCTCTTTCGTTGCCGGTACTTGACCTTTTTTAATTGATCCTGTTGCTATTTCATGCATCACAGTCAACTCTCTCTCTTTTTCAGCGCCATGTTTTTCTCTTTCTTTTTTCATTTTTTCTTCTCTTGACTTTTTATCTTCCGCATTTCTTTTGGAGGCTCTTACCCCCCCGCCAGGCAATTTTTTATCAATTTTATCTCTTTCCTTTTTTAAAACATCATAACCTTTTCTTACACTTTCATTTCTACTTACAGCCCCTTTTCCCGCCTTCCTCCCATACCCTCCAGCCAATTTAACCCCCGCATAGGTTCCCATAGCAATTTTCCCAATTCCAGCAGCTCCGCCTATGATTTTGTTAGAACCTGCTACACCAAGTCTTTGAGTAATTGGAATAACAGCTAAAAGCATAAGAAGCGGAATTGAATTCGGAATTATAAGCCGCACAACTCCATTCATTATATTAAGATCACTACTGGTAGCTGCAAGTGGCGTAAAGTTAGTTACCAACTCATTCGCCATTGTCGCAGACAAATAAACAAAAAACATAAAAATTGGACCGAACAAAGAATACTTTACCAGTTCACTCCACCACTCACTTGTATATTTAGACATTGAAGGCATTACAATGCTCAAAAACGCAATAGGAGAAAGAATTATTAAAAACACAAATGCCACTAAACGAATTAAAAGAAATATCGCCAACATAATATACACAAAACCTAAGACTAGGGAATATGCCAACGCAAAGGCTACTAGAATAACTTTGTCTAGAGAAGCAGATGAACTATTATTAAGCATAATATTAAATTGATCCACGATAGAAGTAAGACTTCCTGCTCCTCCCTGAAAAGTTCCCATCCAGTTTCTTATTTCATACAAAAAAACTTGCCCGAAATCAATTACAAGTTTTGCAATTACAGCGCTAAAATTTATTAAAAATAGCGATATAATAAGTTTCGGAAGAAGATTTTTTGCGTTAAACGTGCTACTTCTTAATATTGTGCCAAACGCGATAATAAGCAAAAAGAATAAATAAAAAGTATTACACATATCTCTTACTGTTGTCCATCCAATATCAACAGTTGTAGAAGTTAAGACTCCTGGATTACTAGCGTCACCAACATATAATCCAGAATCAAGCGCTATATCAATACACCACGCCCCAAATTTAACCAAAATAGTTGAAAAATAAAGGCCTAAATTCAAAATAGCAAAAGCGACTACGTATATAAGATTCATTATAGTACCACCTGGGTCATTTATAAGACTTTTTATCCCATCTGTAAGAAACCTAGTACCTATATTAACAAAACCAGCTTGAGCCTCGTAAACAGGAATGCTTACACTTACAACTACAAGAAAAAGAACAATTGCTATTGATAAAAAATGTTTTTTTTGAAACTTTTTATTTTTTTGAAAAAATTTTGAAAAATTATTTACAAAAGATTTAAAATTTTCACTCATATTTTTTTGAAAAGAAGTAAAAAATAAACTAAAAAACTGGCAACATTAGACTATAGAAGAACATTTTTGTCATCTCGACTGGAGCACTGATAAATTCAGTATAAACTTCGCGAAATGGAGAGATCTGTAAACACACTATGCCTGCTTTAAAAAATACATTTTATCCGTTTACAGATTTCTCTCCGCCAGTCGGCAGATCGAAATGACAGTTATAAAAAGTGTTCTTCTACGCCCTAAATATATAAAACCACTAATTTTAATTATATTATATCACAAAACAAAATAAAGGCAAAATCATATTAACATATTAACATACTAACATTTTAACATATTAACATGCTAAATAGGGGCTGGTGATTTTTAAGAAAATCAACAGGGCCTAAGTATAATATTGTTCGACTTTATGGAGAACTATTGCGTGAAATAATGTTCTGTGCGTATTACTTCTCCACAAGATCGAAAAATATTAAGTGTGATGCTTAATACTTAATACTTAGACACACCCCCAACCCCCTCTCTAGAGGGGAACTATAAGAAAATCAGCAGATTCTAACATCTTAACATTCTAACATATTAACATTTTTCAGAAATAACAACTTTCCTTTATAAAAAGAAAGGGTGTAGAATCTAAAGAAATATTAAAGTTTTTCTCAATAAAAAAGGCGGGTACATATTTTTACGCGCCCACCACTTTGAAATTTGTTATCTCAATCGTCGCGCCAGCTGGCACGACAATCTCAATCGCTATTTCCCTATCTTTATCATAGTCACCTTGTTGGTGACGTTTATAGTATCTTCCTCCTTCTTCCGAAAAATTCACAACCTCATACGGATACATGAGATTTGGAGGTGAATTCATGTCCCAAACTTTCATTTGGAACGATGCAGACGAATTTCCTTTGTAGTCAAAAGAAACCGCAAACATCGTATCATAGAAAGAGATTAATCTATATGTACTCTCTTTCTCTCCTCCTCTTATCCTAATCCAATCTGTTCCAGGATCCGCAGATCCGGAAACACTGACAGGAACTAACTTTAAGATAATTCCTTTTCGAGGATCTTTATCTCCCCAAAGATCAGTCTGAACCAATCCAGAACAGATAGCTGCAACAAGAAAGATAAAAGAAAAAACTATCGCTAGCCCAATCTTCCTTTCTCCAGTCCCGCTGAAAACAATAAATGTGAGCAAAAATATTGCTATAAAAATCACAATTAGAGTTGTCCAATTAGTGCTCGCTCTCAATATGCTTAAAGCAAAAAAGAGAAGCAAGACAGAAAGTACTGCCTTTGTAAGTATCTGATTCATTATTTCTTTAACTCCTTAACAATCTCTAATACTGCAGCAGCTAGTTTCTGAGCATCAAGAGATTCATAGAAACCTCTCTTTCCTGGAACTACCGAGTGACCCTCTCTAACGGATTTATTATCCATTACCTGTTGCAGGCAATAGTTAAAAGTTTTGGGCTCTCCAATTTCTTTATAAGCCTCAAAAAGAATCCTTGCCTGCATTGTTTCGGTTTCGGTATCTTGTGTCTCTCCTTCCCTTTGCTTAAGCTCTGCCGCAGCCTTAACCATTTCGGCGAGATATTCATCAGACGTTTCAATGCTTGAAATGGAAATTCTATAAATTTTGATTCCCAATAAATGAGAATCTCTTTTTCCATTCTTAGCCATTTCTTTGATTATTCTAGAATCAATCTTATCAACACCAGTCAGGTGTTTTATTAATTCAAGCTCCAGTTCTTCTATAATCTCCATATCATCATTATCATTATCTCCAATCAACTGATCAAAAGAATATTCTGCTACAATCTTCCTGAGCTTGCTCGCTATCATATTCTCCAGAGCATCGCGAACTCCTGATTGTTCTTTTGCAGAAATAAATTCTTCCAATTCAGTAATTTCTGGTTTGTACAGAACCTGAACCTTTCTTGCCTTAACGGGAACGTTTCCCTTAGCAAAAAGCCCGCCTATCTCTTCGAAATCTTCTGGCTCCTGATGAACTTCTACGACTAAAAAGTCGATAACACCAGGATAAATAATTAAAGTCCCAGAATCAGAAATTACATCAAAAAGTGGATTTCCGAAAAGAGTCATAACCCCGACACTTGGAGGCTGCGCAGGTATTTTCCTGGTCTTGCTTTTTAGATACCTCTTTAAACTTTCTAAAATCTCTGGAACTTTTAGCCACAGAATAATCAGCACTATTAATGATAGAAGTGCTGTTAGAAGTAGTCCAATATAGAGGTAAATAATGTATAAAACTGCTATGAAAATCATATACACAAGATAGGAAACTTTCCAGTGTTTAATAACATTTATAGCAAATTTCATTAAAAACGATATCTGGTCACTTGTAGTAATTTTTGTAATATGTGTGACCTTACCGTTTTTACCCTTAAAAACAAATTGCTTTTTGAATCTAAATACATCTTCTGTTAATATCTCTACTATGCTCTTGCTCATACTAATTGTAAAAACCATTACGAGAAGTATCAAAATGCTAATAATACTCTTGCCTATTCCAGCAAAAAGCGCTTTTGATGCACACAATAGATATGCCGTGCCAATAAATCCGAAGATTATAATAATCTTCTCAATAAAAACAATCGGCATTCCATAGAGCTTAAGATCAGAATAACTTAAGCTGTTCGTATCGTTGTTTTCTTTTTCGGGCTCTTCATCTTCCCAAACTCTATCACACCATCTATCTCCAATTGCCATAATATATCATCTCCTTTTATTTTGTTCTTATTCCTTGCTTGCCACAATTTAGAACTGCGACAATAGTTGTCAATGATCAATACAATTGTCACTGATAATGATTGATTTTTAGCTAAAATCTCCCATTGTCAGAACCTTGAATTATACACTAAAAAGCAAGTTTGTCAAGACCAGAATCCTACATTCCTACATTCTGCTCCCAAGCACAACATTACAAATAGAATACTCCGTTGGCTCCATAGTCCCGATAGGGCTGTGGAGCCTATTGTGATTTCAAACTTTATGAAAAGAGATTTAAAAAAATCCTGCATTTAGGCTCCACAGCTCTAAAGAGACTATGGAGCCAACAGAACACATAACATCCCGCTTAATATTCTTCAACCTTGTGGAGAAGTTTATACGCATAGAACATCATTTTTTAGTCTCTTAACAAAATAGCCAGCTTCTTCCATTCCTCTAAGCTCAATTCTTGCGCGCGAGCATTTAGACTTATTCCTGTTTTTGAAAGAAGTTCCTCGCTTTGTGTTTTTTCAATATGCAAACCAGCAGAAAGATTATTTACTAATTTTTTGCGCTTTGCTGAAAAACCAATTTTTATAATTTTAAATAAGTCTTTTGTAGAAACACAACTAATTGCGTTTTTGTCTGAAACCGTGCTTCTATGAATATTTTTTATCTTTAAAATCGCAGAATCAACTTTCGGTTCAGGATAAAATGATGATTTATCAACATAATCAGTAATTTCAGGCTCGCCATAAACTTGCACGCTAAGAGCGAGAACACTTAGTTTTCCTGGCTTAGCGCATATTCTTTCCGCAACCTCTTTTTGCATAAGCAAAACGATAAACTCTGGTTGAGCATCACTTTCTAAAAACATTTTTATTATCGGCGAAGTTATATAATAGGGGATATTAGAAACAAGCTTGTATCTCTCGTTAACAGAATATTTTTTTATAAATTCTTTTAATTTGATTTTTAAAATATCATCATTTATAACTTCAATATGTTGGCTCCATAGTCCCGTTAGGACTGTGGAGTCGCTTTGCGCAAAATGCTCCACAGGCCTATCGGGACTATGGAGCAAACGACTTTTTAACAACTCTGCTAATTTTTTATCTTTTTCAATCGCAATAACTTTACCGCATTTTTTTGAAAGCTCTTCTGTTAAAGTTCCAAATCCAGGACCAATCTCAAAAACAATATCTTCTTTTTTCAAATCAGAAACTTCAACAATTCTTTGAAGAACTGTCTCATCAATTAAAAAATTCTGTCCCAAACTTTTGAGAATTTTTAGATCTTCCTGTTTTAATATTTTTTTTATCTCTTCTTTGTTTAACATGTTTTTAATCTTCTATACACTGCTGTTATTAAAACTCTCTGACTTTCTGGGATAGAGACTAAGCCTCTATACAATTATTTGTTATTTAAAATATCGTGTTCTATATAAAAACAAACCATAGTACTAAGATTAGTGTGGAGAGGCTTAGCCTCTTTCTAACAACAATACAGAATTACTTCTTCTCGCGCGTTTAATCAACATTAATATAATCAGATTCACTATCGTCTTCTCCCAGATAGCTATACCCCTGATTTTTGTAATCAACCAAATGTTCAGGCATATCAGAAATAAATCTTGAGGGATAATTTACCTGAGTCCTACCAAAGATTCTTCTTACTCTCGTGAATATAAGATGAACTTTGTTTTTTGCTCTTGTTATACCAACATAACACAATCTTCTTTCCTCTTCCATTTCGGCAGGATTCTCTAAGCTCATAGAATGAGGAAGAAGTCCTTCTTCAAGTCCGATAATAAAGACTGCGTCATATTCCAATCCTTTGGCAGAATGCAAGGTCATTAAAGTAACTGCTTCTTGCTTGTCATCAACATTATCTAAATCAGTAGCGAGAGCGACTTCCTCTAAAAATAAACTCAAGGCTTCTTTCGTTGAAAATTTATCATATTTTTCAATGGCAGTA
The DNA here is from genome assembly GCA_034660995.1 of Patescibacteria group bacterium. Taxonomy (GTDB): domain Bacteria; phylum Patescibacteriota; class Minisyncoccia; order JAHIHE01; family JAGLIN01; genus JAYEKL01. Next base: position 10,115 of record JAYEKL010000055.1, read on the forward strand.
AAAAGTTCCTGAACGTTCTCCCATCTATTATTTCCCTCATCTGTCCCGTCTAAAATATATCCCCTATAATCTACAGATTTTAAAAGAAAATCAAGAAACTGACTTACTTTTACTTCCGATATCTTTCTCTTACATTTTTTTATAATACTTACAAATTCCATTAAATTTTCCATTCTTTTTTTTGTAATATTTTTATGCTCATAATCCGTAATCGCCTCAATTACATTTATTCTTTCTGTTTTTGCTACGCTAATAATTTTCTCAAAAGTAGTTTTTCCTATTCCTCTTTTAGGAATATTTACAATTCTTTCAAAACTCAAAAAATCGTCTGGATTCTGAATAAAACGAAAGTAGGCTATAATATCTTTTATTTCTTTTCTCATATAAAACTTTATACCGCCAACAATTCGATAGGGAACATTGTAACGAAGAAAAGCTTCTTCAATAGATCTTGATTGAGCGTTTGTTCTATACAGAATCGCAATGTCCTTTAATTTTACATTACTCTTAGTATTTAATCTTGCAATTTCAGAAATTATAAATTCCGCTTCTCCCTTTTCGTCTGCTGCTTCATAAACAACAACCTTTTCTCCATTTCCTTTATTACTAAAAAGCTTCTTTTCTTTCTTGTTTATATTTTTTGAGATTACGCCATAAGAAACATCCAAAATTTCTTGAGTTGATCTATAATTTTGCTCAAGAAGAATGGTTTTTGCTCCTGGATAATTTTTTTCAAATTCAAGTATATTTTTTATGTCAGCCCCGCGCCATTTATAGATACTTTGCCAATCGTCACCAACAACAAAAATATTTTTGTGTTTTTTACCAAGAAGATTTATCAATCTATATTGAGCATAATTTGTATCTTGATATTCATCAGCCATTATATATTTAAATTTCTCCTGATATTTTTCTAAAACTTTTGGGTGATCTAAAAAAAGAATAGCAGTTTGCATAATAAGATCGTCAAAATCAAATGCATTACTTTCTTTTAGTCTTTTTTGGTACAAGCTATAAATTTTGCTAACATTTTCCTGAAAAAAACCATCAACCATATTTTCGTATCTTTGAGGAGTTTTAAGTTCGTTTTTTGCGTTAGAAATTTCAGCAAGTATGGCTCTTGGATTAGATTGCTCATCATTCATTTCAAGCTCTTTCATAATTTTTTTTACAAGAACTTTTTGGTCATCACCATCAAAAATAATAAAATCTTTTTTATATCCAATAGCTTCTGCCTCTTTTCGCAAAATTTTAACGCAAAGACTATGAAAAGTACAAATTGTCGGCTCAACAGAAGAGAAAGAAAGAGTGGCTGGACCAAAAGCATTCATTTGTTTTAATTCTCCAAATTTTTTACCAATACAAATCTTATTAAGCAAAGCTGTAGCCCTATTTTTCATCTCCTGAGCAGCTTTATTTGTAAATGTAACAGCAAGAATATCTCCCGGCTTTGATTTTTGACTTGCTATAATATGGACAATTCTGTGGGTTAAAACCCTTGTTTTTCCAGATCCAGGACCAGCGATCACCAAAACAGGACCCTCCGTAGTTAAAACGGCATCTTTTTGTTTTTCATTTAAGTTTTCTAAAATATCAGCCATAAAGTCATTATAACATAGAATTGAATTTGGAATAAAGAATTCTGAATTTGGAATAAATTAATCTTTATTTTATTTATATACTTTATACTAAATACTAAATTGGCTTGACAAAATAGTCTATTATACATAAGTTGTGATTGACATTGACATAGCCTTTAGCGTGTGGTAAATTGTTATATGTGAGTTATAATTTTATAATTTTTAGACTTTTTGTTGATTAATCTACGATTTTAGCTGAAATTAGTCAATTTTGATAGTAAAGATGATTATAAGACATAAAGTTTGAAGGAAATAAACAAATTAGTATTACAATAAGCAATCTAAAAGATAACAAAGGATTAGCTGAAATTACTCAAAAAAATAAAATTGGAATGTTTTGTGGAGTTTTTTCTTTTTTTAGAAGTTATATTACTGTCTTTACAGTGATTTTTTTATTAACAACAGTGTCCGTAGTAAACTCTACTCCTCGAAATAGCTTTCAAAATAAAAATGTTCTATTTTCCTATATGGATAGGGGAGAAGGAAGTAATAATGGCAAAACTATAATTATACGAAATATAAAAAATTCTGAATATATACAAGATAATGAGAAAAGATATGTTCCTATCGTTAAGATTGCCAGCGCCAATTCTAATATTCTATTAGACTCAAATGGAAACAAAGAAAAAACAGACGCTTTAATTTTAGAAAATACAAGTACGGAAACTGCTTCCTTCGCTCTTTTCGATGGCACTTCATTTATTGCACCTGCTACCTATTTTGACAAATCTCTTTCTGATAATTTAAAATACGGCATAATGAAATATGTAGTAAAATCAGGAGATACGCCTAGTTCTATTGCAACTTCCTTTGGAATCTCAACTTACACTGTTCTTTGGGCAAATAAACTAAAAGTGGGAGATTACATCAGACCAAAACAAGAATTAGAGATATTGCCTGTAACTGGAGTTAAACATATTGTTAAACCAGGAGACACAGTAGAAGCTATTACTAAAAAATATAAAGCAGATAAAGAAGAGATTATAATTTTTAACAGTCTTAATGCTGATGGTAATTTTCAGGAAGGAACAGAAGGAAAAACATTAATTATCCCTAATGGTGAAATGAAGGCTCCTGTAATAATAAGAAAGGCACCTACCCCAAGAACAACAACTGGAACGATTCTTTCTTCATCTAAATACAAAACATCTGGTTTTGTAAATCCATTGAAGAGTCATAGATTCGCTTATGGACACTGCACATATTATGTAGCTAGCAAAATATATGTCCCATGGAGCGGTCACGCTAAATCTTGGCTTGCAAATGCCAGAGCTTATGGATATAGAACAGGAAACACACCTGTAGCAGGAGCCATTGTTGTTACAACTGAGAATAGATGGTACGGTCATGTTGGCTTAGTTGAATCCGTAACTGGAAATAGTATTACCATTTCTGAGATGAACTATGCAGGCTGGAATAGAAAAAGCGTCAGAGTTATCTCTATAAACAGTCATGTTATAAGAGGATATATTTATGTACGTTAAAATTTATAATATAAAAAAATTAGAAAGTTTAAACTTTAATTATGTATTACAAGAATATTCATCCTGCAAGAATGTTACAAGTTATTAATTAGGCTCTGCTGATTTTCTTATAATTCTCCTCTAGAGAGAGTGTTGGAGGTGTGTTGAAAAACTTATTACACACCCCTTACACCTCTCAAGAGGGGAATAATCGGTAAAAAATCACCAGTCCCTAATTGTAAATTAATTTCGGGCTCGTAGCTCAGTTGGTTAGAGCGCTACCTCGACACGGTAGAGGTCAGAAGTTCGAATCTTCTCGGGCCCACCCAGTTTCAAATTTTACATGATTGTTTAATTATTGTCTGCTGATTTTCTTATAATTCCCCTCTTGAGTATGTCAAAATATAATTCCAACTCTCAAATATTTTAAATTTTTGCAATAAATACTTCTATCGAAATAAAAGAAACAAGTTATATCAACAATCTTTAATTGGAAATTTAAAGAAATTTTAAAAATGTTTTCTATTTCGTATAACGTATACTGGTAAGCGCATACACTAAACAAGATGTTAAAGAACGCTCTTGTAGCGAAGCGAAAAGAATGCGAGTGCATTTTGCTTAACGTCAAAGATATACGAAATTTTTCTGAAATGAAGTAGAAAAAAATTACGTGGTTTGATGCCAAAAAATATTTTTCGTTCTCAATTATCGGATTCGTTTTTAAAAATGAAAGATATGTTAAGAATTCACAGAGGATTAAAAAGGAATAGAAAACTTAAATTAATAGATGAGATTTTATCAAAATAGCATTACTTATTTACTATTAAGCCTCTTTATTTAATTTCTTTTCAAATCTGTAAAAAATGGCTCTCGGAGTAAAAAGAGAAGCCCAACATTTTTTTACATTTTCCAAAAGTGTATCTTTTGTTGTATTCAAAAAACTGTCTAATTGTCCCGCCCAAGTAGCAGAAGCAGAATCTTCTGATGTTGCAGAAGAACGAACAGCAACAAATTTAGAATCTAGGTTTTTATGAAATTTTAAAATTTCTGTTTTAATATCTTCAGGCATTTCTTTAGAAAGAATTATGCCTTCAATTTTCTCAGAAGCATTTTCAACAGTATGAACTTCTTTTATATCAACCGTATTTAAAACAGTGTCAATTTCAACATTTAGATCCGTCTCTACTAAAAACCTATCAAAAACATTTGAAAGAATTACAAAACCATTAGGAACAGGAATTCCTGCTTGAGTCATTTCCACAAGAGAAGCACCCTTGCCTCCAGCAATCTCAGTATTTGCTTTGAATATTTGATTAAAATTTTTGATCAAAATTTCAGCCATATTTTAAGATTAGCACATAATGTTTATAAATAAATCGTTTTCTGGAGCGATAGCAAAAGAAAACACATTACTATCCTCCCTTTTTTATTTTAGAAAAAATGACCAACGAGAATTCCTATAGTACAAATTTATTCCCTTTTAAAAGCCTATCCTTATTTTACATCTAGAAAAATATTTTTTGAATTGCGTATAACATTAGAGATAAAAAAAGTTTTTCTAGAACGAAGTAGAAGGAAAATTTAGACGGAATGAGTACAACAGAGTGGAGTTTTTTATCCCTTGTTATAATCTCGCGATAGCGGCTAGGAATAGTTGCAAGCGGTCGCGAAGCGAATTCTGAAAAGTAATTTTTGTGGACAATTATCTATCGTTGGAGC
>JAYEKL010000056.1:0-2916 GCA_034660995.1 Patescibacteria group bacterium
CGGTGGTTGTTCAAAAAATGGTTCAATCGGAAGTTGCAGGTGTTTGCTTTACTGTTCATCCTGTTAGCAAAAATAAAAACCAGCTAATAATCGAAGCTGGCTATGGATTAGGAGAAGCGATTGTTTCAGGAATAATCACACCAGACAGTTATACGGTTGATAAAAAAAGTCTGAAGATTTTAGATAAAGATATTAATAATCAGAAAAAAATGATTGCTAGAACTGGAAAAGGAAATAAGTTCATACCAGTTAATCTCGAAAAATCCAATTTTCAAAAATTGTTGGATTCTGATATAATAAAATTATCTAAGATATGCATTGAAATAGAAAAGCATTATAAAAAACCTCAAGATATTGAATGGGCGTTTAAGGATAATAAATTTTATATTTTGCAATCAAGACCAATAACAACATTGTGATTTAATAAATATTAAAATTAATTTTATGTATGACATTATAGCAATTGGAGGGGCAGCTCGTGATATGACTTTTGTTACTGACAAGGGGAAGATCATTGAAACTCCAGAGAATTTAACGGAGCAATCGCTTCTAGCTTTTGAGTATGGGGCGAAAATTAAGAGCGAGGAAGTATATTTTAATTTTGGTGGAGGGGCGTGTAATGCGGCGGCTACTTTTGCAAAATTGGGATTAGATATAGCGGTAAATTGTAGAGTTGGAGATGACGATGATGGAAGATCTATGATAAAGAATTTAAAAAAACTTGGAATAAAAGTGGATTTAGTTCAGATTGATGAAGATAAAAAAACTGGATTTTCTCTAGTTGCGGTAAATAAAAGCAGAGGAGATCGCGTTATATTTGTCTATAAAGGAGCAAGTGATCTTTTAGAGATTAAGAAAAATGATATAAATAAAACAAAATGGATTTATTTAACATCTTTAGCTGGAAACTGGGAAGAAAGTTTAAATAAAATTAATAAAACTGTTAAAAAAGAGGAGATAAAATTAGTATGGAATCCTGGCGCTACTCAAATTACTGTTGGAAAAGATAGATTAGAAGATACTCTAAAAAATACTGAAATATTAATTATAAATAAAGACGAAGCAATTGGTCTTGTTTCTGGTGACGAGAATTTAAAGTTAGATTTTAACGAAATAAATAATATTGAACTTTTAGCTAAAAACATAAAAAATTGGGGTCCCAAAATTGTTATTATAACAGACGGTTCGGAGGGCGCTTATGCCTATGATGGAAATAGTGTTTTATATTCGCCAGCCACTTCTAAAGATAGTGTTGACACAACTGGAGCAGGAGATTCATTTGGAAGTGCTTTTGTCGGTGGATATATTTTAACTGAAGATTTAGAAAAATCATTGAAATATGGGATTATAAATAGCGGAAATGTTGTTAGTGAATTCGGCGCGCAGAATGGAATTTTGGGTAAAGAAGAAATTGAGAAAAAATTGGGAGACGTAAAAGTAAGTTATTTGTAAAAATAAAGTTTTCTCTGATAAGAGGTTAGGTGATTTAAAAGAGAGAGTGAAGATGAAATTGCAACGAAAACCCACCCCAACCCTCCCTTATCAGGGAGGGAGTTAGATAAATAAAGTGAGAGTAGGTTCTTAGCGAAGTTGAATGGTGATTTGGAAAAATTAATCCAAAACATTCCCTCTGATAAGGGGGCTAGGGGGTTTAAAGAATTAATTAATTTAGATATTAAAAATTAAATAAAAATTGATTATTAAAAATTTGTAAATAATATTGATAGGTCAAATTTTAAAAGTACTAGAAAAGATATTGATAATATAATTAACATTATCAAAAAAATAAAAACAATAATAAAAGATAATAAATAATCAAGTGAAAAAACTTAAAATTGCATTTTATTCTACAAATGAGTTTTCTTGTCCTTTGCCGGAAGAGATAATATATGCTCCAATGGGTTTAGCTGAAAAAGTTGTAATTGAGATGGCAAATAGAGGACATGATATTACTCTTTACACTTCAGAAGACTCAAAAATAAAAATGAAAAAAGTAACTGATGGATTAATTTCGTATTATAGGCTCAAAGACAAAGCGATGAGTGGGGGATTTCATGATCAGTTGCAAATGACTTTGTATGAACAGCTTTTGGCGTCAAAAATGTATGAAGATTCACAAAAAGGAAAGTATGATATTATTCATGCTTTTCATCTTGCGCCAAAAATTCTTCCTTTTATAAATCTTACGAAAACGCCGACAGTTTTTACTTTGCACGATCCAATGGATGCTAGTTGGAATAAAATAATAAAATATTGTAAATGGAAAAACAAGGCAAATTATGTTTCTATAAGCAACAATCAAAGAAAAGGAATGCCTGATTTAAACTACATAGCAACTGTGTATAATGGTCTGGATATAGAAAAATTTAAGTTCAAAAAAAATCATAAAAACCATCTTGCTTTCTTGGGTAGATTTTCTTTTGAAAAAGGAGTTGACACGGCTGTGAAAGTTGCTGCTAAATCTGGCGAAAAAATTAAAATTGCCGGAAATATTTGGGGTAATGGTTTTTATAATGAAGAGGTAAAACCATATTTAAAAAAGGGAGAAATTGAAAATATTGGTCTTTTAAAAGAAAATCAGTTGTCAGATTTTCTTGGTAATGCGAAAGCTCTTCTTTTTCCGATTCGCTGGGAAGAACCATTTGGATTAGTAATGATTGAAGCGATGGCTTGTGGAGTTCCAGTTATTGCTTTCAACAGGGGCTCAGCCCCTGAGATCGTAAAACATGGCAAAACTGGGTTTATTGTTGAGAATGAAGAGAAAATGATTGGAGCTATCAAGAATATTAATAAAATTAATCGCGAAGATTGTCGGAAGCATATTGAAGAAAATTTTACTGTTGAAAAAATGGTTGATGGGTATGAGGATGTTTATAAGAGAGTATTAAGTAGCTAGTATTAAGTAAAAAATATATA
>JAYEKL010000057.1:0-2899 GCA_034660995.1 Patescibacteria group bacterium
CAAAACAATGAAATTTATCTTAAAAATTATAATATCGTTGGTAGTTGTATCTATTTTGATTTTTGGTTGCGTTTTTATTTTAAGAACAAGCAACAGTTTTAGTATTGTTAATGATTCTCAAACTCAGGATTTTGTCAGAGAGGTTCCAGTAGATATTAAGAAAATAGAAATAAAGCCGAAAGAGGATATTGAGATAAAGATGATTACTGTTGGAGATATAATGCTTTCAAGAATGGTTGAACAAAAAATGATTGGATATAATGATTATAAATATCCATTTTTAAAAACGGCAGAAGTTACAAATAAAGCAGATATTGTTTTTGGAAATCTGGAAACAACTATAATAGAAGGTCGGATTATAAAAAGTGGGGAAATGATTTTTCGTACAGATCCAAAAGCAATTGAAGGATTAAAATTTGCTGGATTTAATATTTTGAGTATTGCGAATAATCATATTATGAATTTTGGAAAGGCTGGGCTTGAAAGCACGATAAGGAATTTAGATAAAAACAACATTTCTCATATTGGAGCAGGTGTTGGTATAAAAGATATTTATAAGCTTGTAAGAAAAGACATAAAAGGTACCAAGTTTGCTTTTTTGGGATTTACATATAATTCTGATCAGCGTCGTTCTTCTGATGGAAAAATTTATGGTGTGGCAAATATGGAAATTGAAAAAATGAAAGAAAATGTTGGAAAAGCAAAACTAGAAAATGATGTTGTAATAGTTTCTATGCATGCGGGAACTGAATATAAAGTTTCTTCTAGCTTGTTTCAAGAAAATTTTGCGCGTTGTGCAATTGATGCTGGCGCGGATTTAGTAATTGGAGGTCATCCTCATGTAGTGCAAAATATTGAAAAATATAAAGAAGGTTATATTTTTTATAGTCTTGGAAATTTTGTTTTTGATCAAATGTGGTCAAACGAAACAAGGCTTGGGGTGATAGCAGAAATAGTTTTTAAAGATAAGAAAATTGATAATATAAATTTCATTCCTATTAAAAGCTATGATTATTCACAGCCAGCGATATTAGAAGGAGTGGAGGCGGAAATGATCTTGGAAAGACTGAAATTGAAGTTGACTTTATAAATTATGTTTTAGGTTTTGTATTATTGTATTAGTACAGATTTTTTTAAATCTCGTTTCACAAAGTTTGAAATCACAAAAGGCTCTACAGCCCTGCCTGTCCGGCAGGCGGGCATATCGGGACAATGGAGCCAGCGGAGTATCCTATTTGTGGATTGACAAATCAAATATTTATTCAATATTTATTCTTTACTATTCATCTCTAAAATGATAATATAGAAAGGTAGGAAAAATATTTAATTTAATTATTTAAAAATATGGCGACAAAAAAAATAAAAAAGAAAGAAAATAAAAAACCTAAAACTAAAGCAAAAAAAGTGGTTAAAACAGTTAAGAAAAATCCAACAAAGGAAACGATGGGGGGAAAAGTATCTTCAAAAACTAGTGTGGCAAAAAAGGTGACAAAAAAGAAAGAGAAGAAAACAGAAGAAAGTTCTTATTTTGCAGAATGGATTGCAGCTGAACATATTAGAACCATACAAGATATGATGATTTATTATGCTAGCGCTGTTTTATCCGTGTTTGCTATTATTTGGTTTTATTTTCAAGGGAGTTTTGTTGTTGTTATAACATTTTCAGCATTGCTAATGGTTACTATGCTATATATATATCAAGAGCCGCGAGATATTGAAATAAAAATTGATTTTAATGGTATAGTTTTTGGGAGTATGGTCTATAAATATATAAATATAGAGTCATTTGAAGTTGTTGAAGGTGAATATTTTGACATTTTAAAGTTTAAGCTAAAAAATTCTATTTTGCCTGTCAAAGAAATTCAAATTGTTGATCAGGATCCACAATATATTCGCGCGGTATTAGAGTATTTTTTGTCAGAAGAAAAGCAAGAAGAATCTTTATTTGGTTTTAAGAAAAAAAACGAATTTGAAGAATATCTTTCTGAAGAAGATGTTGATTCTTATCTAAAAGAGAAAGAAAAATTAAAGAGACTGGAAGAAAGAGAAGAGAAGAATGCTGAAATAAGAGAATAGCCTGTTTATCGAGTTTGTACGCAAAATTATAATAAAAATGTGATAACCGGATAAATATTAATTTCTAATTTCTAATTTTTAATCAATTTTCAATGACAAAGTTTCTAAACAAACTTATAATTTTTAGTATTCAACGAAGTCAGTTAATTACCAACAAACAAAAAAGTAATTTGTCATTCTGAAACAAAGTCTGTGCTGAATTTAGTTCAGTATTCAAGAATGACATTTTCTGTGTTTGTAAATTGAAGAATTGAAAATTATAAATTGATATTTATGTCCCACGCTTTCATAGTTCAACGGATAGAATGCAGGATTGCGGATTCTGTGATGCAGGTTCGATTCCTGCTGAGAGCACATAGATAAGTCGAAAATTTATAAGGTTAAATTTAATCAATTTATACTTCTTCGCTCTTAAAATTCCACTTTTGTTATTTTAAGACAATACTTGTTCTTGTATAAAATCAATTGATTTTTATTACAAAGCTATGGCGTATTAGACAAGATTATTTAAGGGATTCCCCTCTTGAGAGGGGTAAGTGGTGTGTAACAAGCTTTTTAACACACCCCCAACCTCCTCTCTAGAGGGGAATTATAAGAAAATCAGCAGACCCTATTTATGCGAGTGAGTATAAAAATAAGACAACATAGTGAATGAGGGTATAAAGTACATTACAACATCGCTTGCGGTAATAATGCTTGTCGCGGTATGCGCGTATGTTGACATAAATTATTTTAAATAAAAAAGATAGAAAATAGTTTATAACATGAATTTTAAAATTTATTTGAAGCTTATAGGCAGAAAGCGGTATTTTAGGTTTGTTTT
>JAYEKL010000058.1:0-2890 GCA_034660995.1 Patescibacteria group bacterium
AAAAGAAGATAAAAAGTAAATAATTTTACGTAATAATGCGTAGCATTAGTTCTGATATTAAAAAGTGTTATCTAAAAATAGTAGAATAAGATTCTAATGACGAAAGAGCGTATATAAAAACTTTTGCGAGTCTTATGAATTCAAAATATAAAAATAATTTTGTTATAAATAGTCACAAAGCAGTATTGCTATGTGGCTTGTTTTTGTTGTCTTTTATGTTTTTGGCGGGGATGGTTGAATCTGCAGAAGATAGTTCTGAAGAAATAAATGTGGAGAAAGTTAATAAAGAAAAAGAAGAATTGAAAGAAGAAATAAAGAAAGTAGAAGAAAAAATAAAAAAAGTTAACACAGAACTTAAATCAACTCAACAAAAATCAAGAACCTTAAAAAGAGAAATTTCAATATACAATAATAAGATATCTAAAAATGAATTAGAAATAGAAGAAACAAAACTGATCATTAAGGAGTCTGAAATGGAGATAGATGAAATCAAGAAAAGAATAGAAGAAGGTGAAATAAAAAAAGAAAAATATAAAGAATCTCTAAGGAATCTTATCAAACTATTATATATATATGAACAAGACTCTGTTTTTGAGGTTTTAATAGCAAGAAATAACCTTTCCGATTTTTTTGATGGAGTTGCTGCCATAGAATCTGTTAAAGATGAAGTGTTTGAATCAATAGTTAATTTGAAAAATCAGAAAGAAGAACTCGGTCTGAGAGGCAAAGAACTTATAGAACAACAAGAAGAAAAAGACCAATTGATTCAAATAAGAGCATATCAGAATGAATCTTTGTCAGAGTTAAAAATTCAAAACGATGAACTTTTGGATGTCACTAAAGGAGAAGAAAAACAATTTCAACAACTGTTAGCAGAAAATAAAAATATTCTTCCATCTCTTAGAGCCAAGCTATATGATTTACAAAGCCTGGGAGAAAAAATTGAATTTGATGATGCTTTTTCAGCGTCTGAATATGCTAGTTCTGTTACTGGAGTGAGACAGGAATTTATTCTTGCAATTTTTCAGGTAGAAACAAGATTAGGAGCGTTTGAAGGAACTGGGAATTGGGAAGATGATATGTATAAGTGCTACCTTCGATTGTCAAAATATTTTCCAGAGAATGAAGCATGGTATATTAATAGAGCAAACAAAGAAAAAAATGCATTTTTTGAAATAGTAGAACAATTAAATTTAGATCCGAATTCCGTTAAGTTGTCAGCAGAACCGAAATCAATTGGATGTGGTGGGGCAATGGGATTTGCACAGTTTATTCCATCTACTTGGCTGGCTTATAAAGATAGAGTGAGTACTATTACAGGTCATTATCCACCTAGTCCTTGGAATTTAGCAGATTCTTTAGTAACTATGGCAGTAAAACTTTCTGATGTTCCAGGAGTTATTGATGGAAATTATAACGCTGAAAGAGAGGCAGCTGGGAGATATCATGGAGGTGGAAAATGGTATAAAAAACGGTCTTCAATAAAATATGCAAATAAAGTGATGATTTGGGCTAGTCTATATGAAGAAGAACTTAAATAGAATATATAATTCAAAATAAATTTATATTATATTGTTGACTTTATACTTCTGTGTGGAGTCTGTTGTGAATTGTGAAAATCTTTTAAAATCACAAAAGGTTCTAGTCAGGAGACTTGAGCCAACAGTGACTTCAATTGTCTAAATTGTAGCATCTATTTACTTTAAGGACCTCGTAATATTTTTTAGTATTAGATTAACAAAAGAGACTGGAATTATTCCAGTCTCTTTTGTTTAAAAATGCTTTATTTTTGAAATGATTTATTTTAATTTTAATGCGTTGTAATTTTTTAAGTAAATGCGTTTTTTATTTTACGTATTTTGTAAGATTTTTAAGTGATTCTTTTGATAAGTTATTAGCGTTTGAAATAGCATCTTTTATTAAACTTTCTGAAAAAGTTTCTTGATGCCCTATATTTATTTTTTCGTTTCCAATTCTGTTTTGAATATAGTCTTCTGCGTATATCTTTTGTTCTTTTGTCATATTAGATACATTTAAAGTTTCTTCTGTGTACATTTCTAATGCTCTTCTTGCTAAATGAGTAATTCCTTCTCCATTATTAGCTGTAAGTGTGTAAGTTTTTCCAGAATCATCTAAGCTTGAAAAACCTTCTTCAACTTCTTCCTTATTTTCGTTTTCGTTGTCTTCTGTTTTATTATCCTCTTTCGCTGCTTCTTCTTGGTCTTTTGCTTCTTCTATAGCTTCTGTGCTAGTTTCTACTTCATTATTTTTTTCAATTTCATTTTCTTGATTGTTTTCATCAGACTTTTTGTTAAATTCATTGCTATCAGATTCATTATTGTCAACAATAGTAACAGGACTAGAATTATCATTATTTTGTTGGTTGTAGTTGTAAGCGCTAATTCCAACAATAAGAACAATCAACATAACTAAAATAGTTTGCCAGTTTTCATAACTCCAACTTTTTATTTTCTCAAACCAGCCTTTTGTGTCAGTATCTGTTATTTCAATTTCGCTCTCCATATTATCTTTATCACCCCCTTTCTTTTTGAATTAAATTATTAAAGATCTTTACTTCGCTTTGAATTACAATTTTATTATCCGTCTGTTATTCAAAGTAGTTACTAAATGTTATCATAAGTGTAGAAAAAAGCAAGTTTTAGTCAAAACATTGATGAGAGGTAAACCTTTTATAGTTTAGCTGGTCTCCAAATAATTTTGGTTCCATGGAACCTAATTATGTTTCTAATTTTCAATTTCTAATTTTCATTAAATTTTTAATAAAACAATTTTCAAACAATTACAGATAAATCACAAATTTAAAATAGTTTAGAATTTTGATATTTGAATTTATTTGGAATTTGGTGCTTTAAATTTTGAATTTAATTAT
>JAYEKL010000059.1:0-14209 GCA_034660995.1 Patescibacteria group bacterium
AACATAGAAAGAATATCAAATGGACTTTATATCCTTCTTTTTGGTTTTGTCTTTTTGTGGGTTTCGCTTGGTTTTGTTAAAGTTGGTGTTATTTTTCAGCTTTTAAGGCTATGGCCACTGTTTTTTGTAATTGTTGGAATTGAAATTATATTTAGGAGAACAAGATTTTCTTTTTTAAAGCTACTTTCTCCTATTATTGTGATAGGGTCTGTAATTGGAATCATTTATGTTTCTCAGGATGGTGATCTTTTTAATCAAAGGAAAATAGAGATATTTAAGATAAATCAAGACTTTTCGTCCGATAAAAAAATAGCCGATCTTAATATTGATTTTTCTTTTGGATGTCTTTTTATAATGGATTCTCAGAATAATTCAATTAGTGGAGATTTATCTATTCCAGAAAAGATTGTTCCTGAATTAAATTTTAGAGAATTTGAAAAGGAAAATCTTTATGAAATTTCTGGTGATCCATTAAGTGATTATATTTTTAGTCCATGGGACAATAATCATATTTGGGATATAAGAATTGGTAGGGATATACCATCTAAAATAAAAATAAAGACTTATGCAAGTAAAAATAAGTTTAATATATCCAATCTTTCTGTTTCAGATTTTACACTGGATACTAAAGCCAGTTTGAATGAAATAATTATAAATGATGCTATTAAAAAAATAAGAATTACCTCCACCGGTTCTAAGTTGAGCATAGTCATACCAAGAGAAATGGGGGTGAAGATATCTTTGAATAAGTTTTTAATAATTGATAATTTTAAAGATTTAGGATTAGACAGAGGTTTTAAAGAATATGTTAGTCCAAATTATGAAGACGTAATTGAAAGAGTTGATATAGATTTGGATTTAAAATTTTCTGAATTAGAGATAAAATATTATTAGACTCACTGCGTATTAGTTTCATTACGAAATCTTCATATTTTGAGGCACAATTTTTCAAATAATTTTTGAGGTTTAGCCTAAGCTAAGCTGAAAAAATTTTTGGAGAATTTGACCAATCCGCCAGCTGGCGGAGCAGTAGAAACTAATTACGCAGTGAGTCTAATAAACTACTTTAATTTTTTAATATTGTAAGTTGGATAGTTTTTATTACAATTTAATAAAAAAACATCAGAGAAGAATGAGCTTTGTTGTCTTGGTGTCTTTTTTATCTACGTTTATTTTTGTTCGTATTTATGTTTCTTTGGGAACTGTTGGAATCATAAATGACCCCTATCTTTATATAAAGGGGTATCATGTCCATCATCTTAATTATGGAATTTTTATTTTGGCCTTTGCTGGAGTTCTAGCTTTGTTTTTTCAAAACGTTAAAAATCGATTAAAAATAGGAATAATTTATGGAATGGGACTAGGACTAACTCTTGATGAGTTTGGTATGTGGTTTAAGCTTGAGAATGACTATTGGACACGTTTAAGTTATGACGCAGTTGTTATAGTAGGTCTTGTTTTTGCTAGCATGGTCTATATTCCATCTTTTTGGTGTGGAATAGTTCATCATACAGAAAAGGGGATTGAAAGAATAAATAGTATCAAACAAATCAGAAGAAAGAAGATAGAACATAAGGATGAATGAGGATTGGAATATTTGCAGAAATCATTAGATTCACTGCATATTAGTTTCATTACGAAATCTTCATAACAAGGTCGAACAATATTATACACAATACGAGGTTTGAAATTATTTATAGATAAATCATTAACAAACACAAAATATGAAAATAGGAATGTTTATAAATTATTATACTCCTTCAAAAGGAGGAATAGAAACTTCTGTCACAAATCTTTCTGTGGGACTTAAGGAAGCTGGGCATGAAGTTTTTATTTTTGCGCCTAAATATCCAAATTATGAAGATAAGGATAAAAATATTTTTAGATACAAAAGTCTTTGTTTTAACTATGGTGGTTATTTCTATGTAATTCCTTCGCCATTTTTTTCAGGAGTGCAAGAAATAATAGAAAAATTGGATTTAGATATAATTCACAGTCATCAGCCATATTCTTTAGGAGACGAGGCGTTAAAATTTTCAAAAAAATTAAATATTCCTTTGGTGTTTACTTATCACATAAAGTACGAAGAATATTCTCACTATATTCCACTTGTTCCTAAAGGAATTTCAAAAAAGTATATAAGAAAAATAACGACAAAGTACTCAAATCAATGTGATAGTATCATAACTCCATCAACTGCAATAAAAAAACTACTTATTGATCATAAGATTAAAGCGTCAATGAGTATTATACCAAGTGGGATTAATATTGATAATTTTCAGAAAAACATTGGACAAGAGGGCGAAATAAGAGAAAAATATAATATTAAGCCTGATGATATTTTACTTATTACAGCTTGTAGACTTACTAAGGAAAAAAATCTAAAATTCTTAGTAAAATCTTTTGCAAAAATTAAACAGGGCTATGGTGATATAAAATTTATGATAGTTGGTGATGGGGCTGTAAGAAAAGACTTAGAAAAAATGGCGAAAGATTATGGAATAGAAAATAGTATTATTTTTACAGGACTTGTTGATAGGACGGAAATTGTGGGGCTTTACCAGGCAAGCGACATTTTTGTTTTTGCGTCTTTAACAGAGACTCAAGGGCTTGTTGCTGTTGAGGCTATGGCAACAGGAAATCCAGTCGTAGCAGTTAAAGCAAGCGGGATTGAAGATATAGTTAAAAATGGTGAAGATGGTTTCTTAACACCAGAGTTAGAAGAAGAATTTTCTAAAAGTGTTTTAAAGATTGTGAATGATAAAAATTTAAGAGAAAAAATGTCAGCTAACGCAAAAATAAACTCAGAAAGATTTTCCATAGAGCCGTGGGTAGAGAAGGTAGTTAAATTGTATGAGAGCCTAATATAATCTATTTTAAAAGATTAAGAAATTGATATTATAGTGTTTTAATTTCCAATTTTTAATTCACAATTTCCAATCAATTTTCAATGATTTAATTTTCAAACGATAAAACAAAAATTAACAAGATTCAATTTTTTGAGAATTATAAATTAAAAACTCAATGAAAATTGAAAATTAACATCTTGACATAACAATATAATCATGCTTTCAATAATTATTCCAACCAAAAACGAAGAAAAGTATCTGCCGATACTTCTTGAAAGTATCAAAAAGCAGACCTTTAAGGATTATGAAATTATTGTGGCTGATAATAAGTCAGAAGACAAAACACAGGAAATTGCGAAAGAGCATAACTGTGTTATTGTTCAAGGAGGGATGCCAGGACCTGGTAGAAATTCAGGAGCTAAATTTGCCAAGGGAGATATATTGCTTTTTTTAGATTCTGACACAGAACTTGAAAATGAAAGTTTTTTGGAATTACTTGTTGAGGAATTCAATGATAGAAAATTGGACATAGCCGTACCGATGTCATATGCCGATGGTACTATGCTTGATAAACTTTTTTATATATTTTGGAATAGTTTGGTAAAAATATTTCAGCGTATAGGTCCTTTTGCTGGAGGATGGTGTATATTCACGACTAAAAGCATTCACAATAGAATAAAAGGATTTGATGAAAAAATTATTCTTGGGGAAGATTCTGATTATGCAAAAAGAGTAGCAAAAATTGGGAAGTTTAGGGTTCTACATGGCGCTAAAATTAAAGTTTCTCCGCGAAGATTTGCTAAAGAAGGTCATTTAAAAATTATTATCCAAACTGTTTGGACGGGATTACATTGGGCTATAAAAGGAAGAGACAGAAAAAATAAGGCAGATTATAAATTTGATATTTATAAAGATTCATAGAAAAATAATATTTTTAAATTTAGTATTATAGATTTGTTATGCAATAGCTACTATAAATGTTGTAAAGTTGAATTTTAAATCTTGTATTCCCTCTTCAAGTAAGTTCAGTCCATATAATTCTGCGCATTTTTTACAGGCGATTATCCCTGTACTGGGAGGAATTTTCCCTTCATGTAAATCCTTTGCTGCTTTAGCTGTATCGGAATAACTTTGTAGTTCCAAATCACCCCACTTTCTTTTTAAATACATCCTACATTGTTTAAGCGCTTGTGGATGAGAAGCTATTTTTTTTATATCATTCAGTTTTGTATCTGGTTTTGTGAGTAAACAATGCTTAACATCAATCTCAAATATATTTTCAATATCAAAAGCATATTCGCTCATCGCATAAATTGCTTCATAGACTATACCGCCATTTGAATTTTCTATTGGAAAAATTCCCTTAGCTATCTCGTTTTTTTTCAAAGCTTCCATTGTGTTTTTAACGTTTATCAAATATTGAATTTCATAGTTCTTTATATTGTTATTATGACAATAGTAGCTGGCAGCTTCTTCTGAGAAACTTCCAATATCGCCAGAAATTCCTATTTTAATTTTTTCTTTCTTCATATTTTGTAGATTTATTTTAATTAAGCTGTATTGTATTTCATAATATCACAAAAATGTAAGATTACAAATTTTTCTTGTTTTTTTCTTGTTTTTCTTGACAAACTTTTTAGGCATGTTACACTGTTTTTATAAGTTGAAAATTTTATGAATTATACAAAAAATAACTTGTTTTTCTTTAGCTTTTTTAGCCGTCATAAGCGATAGGTTGTTATTGTAGTGTTTCCCATAATAATCCATCGCAAAGATGGTTTTTTTATTCTTTGAAATGGAATTTACCCTTTAGGGTTTTAAGTATTATTGAAATCTTAGTGGGTGGATTTAAAAAAAATCAGCCAAAAACAGCTAATTTTTAAATTTATTCTTTAGGATTTTAAAATTAAAATCTTAAAAGATGAATTAAAATTACAACTAGAAAAAGGAGGGAAATAAAATGAAAGATCTTTCACAAAAAGTTAAAATTGTTAATGAATCACCGTTAACCAAATTAGATACAATGGTGCAAGACATGAGAAGAGAGGATAAGACAATTATAGCGCTAAATGCTGGTCAACCAAGCTTTGCTTCGCCTTTATATTTTGTAAAGGAAATAGAAAACGCTTCAAAAAAAGATGGGAATAATTTCTATACCAAGGTAAGAGGAAGCGATGAATCAAGAGATGCTATTTCTATGTTTCAAAGAAATATTTTTTCAATGGAATATAATAGAGATGAAATAGTATTGACAAATGGCGCAAAAGAAGGAGTGTCTATGTCTCTTGCGGCTATTTTGAATAGCAATGATGAAGTTATAATAGTTAAGCCATATTGGTCAACATATGTTGATGCTGTCACATTTTGGGGCGGAAAACCAGTAGTGGTTGATAGCAATAATGATTTTCATCTTAATATTGAAGATATACGAAAATCTATTACTTCAAAAACAAAAGCTATTATAATTAATAGTCCTAATAATCCTACTGGAGTAATCTATACAAAGGAAGAGCTATCTGAGTTGGCTAAGTTGACGATTGATAATGATTTATATGTGATATCTGATGAAATTTATTCTACGATCACATATGATAAAAATGCATTTTCAGTCAGTTGTATTGAAGGGATGAAGGAACGAACAATAGTAGTAAATGGATTTTCAAAAAGTCTATCAGCTACTGGCTACAGACTGGGCTATATATTAGCTTCTGAGAATATCATTAGTGCCATTGGAGTAATAAAGAGTTCTTTAAATGGTAATGTTAATTCTCTATTCCAGATGGCAATTACGGAAATAATTCAAAACCATTTTGACGAAGTGAAAGTCTCTTTTAGGGAAATGAGAGAAGCTTTTGAAGAGCGAAAAACGATACTTTGTAATAGACTTTCTAAACTTGGGATAGAATATTCTATTCCAGATGGAGCTTTTTATGTATTTGCAAAAATACCTGAAAGTTTCAATATGAAGTCTAACAAATTTGCAGAGTTTATTCTGAAAAATGCAAAAGTAGCCGTATCTCCTGGAATATTTTTCGGAGATGGTTATGATGACTATATAAGAATATCTTTTTCTTCAGAAGAGAAGGAGATAAAAGAAGCGTTAGACAGAATAGATAAGGTATTTAATACCAGAGAGGTGTTATAGGTCATCTTTCTTTATTTTTTCAATTAAGTTTTAAATTATATAATATATTTATGAGTTTTTTAAAAAATAGGAAACGATTTCACTTTTTAAGTTTTTTTGACCGCGAATAGCAGGAATTTTTATTGTGATTATTTTTTCGAAAAGACCTGTTAAGTCAGGTTTTTTGTTTGTAATTTTGAGTCTTGTTTTTTGAAATTTATTTTTTAGATTTTAAAAAACAAATCTTAAAATGATTTGTATATACATAGACTCACTGCGTATTAGTTTCTACTGCTCCGCCAGCTGGCGGATTGGTCAAATTCTCCAAAAATTTTTTCAGCTTAGCTTAGGCTAAACCTCAAAAATTATTTGAAAAATTTGCCTCAAAATATGAAAATTTCGTAATGAAACTAATACGCAGTGAATCTATTATTTGGAGGAATTAGAAATGAACAAAAAGACAATCGGATGCTTAGGACCAGAGAGAACATTCTCTCATAAGGCTGCTGAAATGATAAAAGATTCAGAAGAGATTATAGTTTTCTTTCCTGATTTTACAGATCTAATAAATGCTTTTATCAAAGGAGGAGTCGAAAAAATAATAGTACCTATTGAAAACTCAATAGCGGGATTTGTCGTTGCTGTTCTGGATGGTCTTATTGAAAAAAGGCCATTTGGAATTGAGAAGGAAGTTGTTATAGGAATTGACCATTTTTTGGTTGGCTTTGGATCTCAGGATGAAATTAAGACTATATATTCTCATCCGCAAGGTGTTTCTCAATGTTTTAATTTTATTAACGATATATTAAGAAAGCAGGGAAATAAAATAGAAATAAAAACAACTAGTAGTACCGCTACCGCAATTCAACTGGTTGCGGAAACAGAAGATAATTCAATTGCTGCTATTGGATCCAAGGAAGCTGCGGAAAGATATAAAGTTCCTGTAATAAGAGGAGATATAGGAAACTTTTCTAATAACCAAACAAGGTTTTTGTTGTTAAGTAATAAAACAACAAGGCCGACCGGTAATGATAAAACAACTATTATTTTTAGAACAGAGAACAAAAATTGTTCTCTGGCGAAAGTCTTACTGGAATTTGGAGAAAACGGAATAAACATAACGATGATCAATTCTATGCCGTCAAAGAAAGAATTAGGAGATTATATTTTCTTTATGGATATAGAAGGCCATCAGGATGATGAGGACGTTAAGATTGTAATTTCAAATCTTAAAAGTTCTGGCAAGGTGAAGGAGTTAGTAATACTTGGTTCTTACACTTGGCAATAAAAAAGGAGGAAAAATCAATTAAGAAAAGTAAATCAATAAACAAAAAAAGAGCTAGCCAAGAATGGCGCGCTCTTCTTTTTTATTTAAAATTCTATTTCTATTTCTCTACTGCCAAAAAATTGGTAAAATTAAATTTCAAATCCTGGATGCCTTTTTCCATGACGATTAGGCCGTATAAAGTAGCGCAACTTTCTGGCGCGAGGACTGCAGTGTTTTCAGAGAGTTTTCCCTCGGAAAGATTTTTTGCTGATTTTGCTGTATCTTCCGTTTCTTGCAAATCCGTTTTCTCCCAATTTCTTTTAAGATAGGTTTTACATTGCTTAAGGGCTTGATCATGTGAAGCTATGTTTCTTATATTTTCTTTTTCAATTCCAGGTTTTGTTAATAGGCAATGAATTACTGGAATTTCAAAAATACTTTTTATTTTAAAAGTATGTTTTGAAATTGCATAAATACTTTCAATAACAACGCCACCGTTTGAATTCTCAATCGGAAAAATACTTAAACTAATTTCTTTTTTATCAAGCATGGAAAGAACTTTTTCCACGGAAATAAGATATTCAATTTCATAATTCTTGATATCATTTTTTTTAGCGTATTCGCTCGCAGCTTGCTCTGAAAAGCTGCCGATATCTCCAGCAACTCCTATTTTTGTTTTTTTCATATAGTTATTTTGATTTATTAAAAATTTTATACTTATTTATTTACACTCTTTGTTTGAACAAACAATGCTATCATTTTTTGCATAAATCATCAGACTATCGCACTTTGGACATTTTTCTCCAGTTGGCTTGCTCCAAAGCGCGTATTTACAAGATGGATATTGATTACAAGCATAGAAAATTTTTCCTCCTTTTGATTTTTTCTCAACAATTTCTCCTTTATTGCATTCTGGACATTTTACACCAGTAGATTTTACTATTGATTTTATATTTTTGCAATCAGGATATCCTGAACAACCAAGAAATTTTCCGTAACGACCGATTTTAAAGACCATCGGTTTTCCACATTTTTCGCAAATTTCATTTGTTGTTTCTGGTTCTTCTATTTCTCCTTTGTCGTTTAATTGTTTTGTATTTTTGCAATTTGGGTAATTGCTACAGGCCATAAATTTTCCAAATCTGCCAAGTTTAATAATCATTGGCGATTTGCATTTCTCGCAAGTTTCATCTGTTTTTTCTTCGGTAAGTTCTTTTTTATCAATTTCTTTTTCTTTTTCCATTAAATTTTTGTTAAACGGATTATAAAAATCTTTTAATATGATAATCCAATCTTTTTTATTTTCTGCTACCTTATCTAAATCTTCTTCCATTTTTGCTGTAAATTTGACATCTACAATTTTTGGAAAATGCTCAACTAAAAGTTTGTTTACAATAATACCAATTTCTTGTGGATGAAGTCTTTTTTCTATTTTTTTTACATAACCTCTGTCTTGAATAGTGCTAATAGTTGGAGCATAAGTTGATGGTCGTCCAATACCAAGCTCTTCAAGAACTTTAATTAAGCTTGCTTCATTGAATCTAGCTGGTGGCTGGGTAAAGTGTTGCTCGCTAATAATTTTTATAAGATCTAGCTTCTCTTTTTCTGTTAATTTTGGCAAGATAACCTCTTCTGATTTTGTTGGATATACTTTTAAAAATCCTTCAAATTTTATTGTTGATCCGTTTGTTCTAAGTAGGAACAGAAGATTTTCTGTTCCTATAGCTGCAACATCTATGCTAGTTGAATCTACAATAGCGCTTGCCATTTGAGATGCTATCATTCTTTGCCAGATTAGTTCATAAAGTTTAAATTGTTTGTTGTCCAAGAACTCTTTAATACTTTTTGGATCAAGTTCTGGATTTGTTGGGCGAATAGCTTCATGCGCTTCTTGCGCGCCTTTACTTTTTGTTTTAAAAAATCTTCTTTCTGAATATTTTTTACCGAATTTAGTTGTGATGTATTTGTTAGCAGATTCAAGAGAGCTTTTACTTAAATTTAAAGAGTCGGTTCTCATATAGGTTATCAAACCGCTTGATCCTTTTTTTCCAAGGTTAACACCCTCGTAAAGTTGCTGGGCGATTATCATAGTTTGTTTAGCGCTATAACCAAATCTATTACTAGAAGCCTGTTGTAAGGTACTAGTCGTAAAAGGCGGTAAGGGGTTTTTCTTTATTTCTTTCTTTGTAATTTTATCAATTTCATAACTTGCTTTTTCTAAATCGTTTTTAATTTCATCAGCCTCTTTTTTAGTTTTGATACCTAATTTTCCGATTGATTTTCCATCAATTTTGGATAGTCTTGCTTCAAATTCTCCGCCGACTTTTAACTTTTTACTTTTAACTTTTAACTTGATATCCCAATATTCTTCTGGTTTAAACTTATTAATTTCTTCTTCTTTCTCACAAATCAAACGGACTGCTACAGATTGAACTCGTCCTGCTGAAAGTCCATAGCGAATTTTTTTCCAAAGAAGTGGAGATAATTTATATCCTACAAGTCTATCTAAAATTCTTCTGGCTTGTTGCGCGTCAACTAAGTTCATATCTATATCTCGCGGAGTTTTTAGAGCTTCTTTAATAGCTGATTTGGTGATTTCATGAAAAACAATCCTTTTATATGATTTTTCTTTTTTTCCATTTCCAAACCCTTGAAGATTTAAAATTTGCGCTAAATGCCAAGCAATTGCTTCTCCTTCGCGGTCTTCATCGCTTGCCAATATAATTTCGTCACATTCTTTCGCATATTTTTTTAATTCCGTCACTTGTTTTTTACTTTTCGGATTTATAACATATTCTGGCTCAAAGTCATTCTCTGTATCAACTCCCAATTTGCTTTTTGGCAGATCGCGAAGATGACCAAATGAAGATCTAATAATATAATTTTTGCCTAGGAATTTTGTGATAGTTTTCGCTTTTGTAGGAGATTCTACAATAATTAGTTTTTTTGCCATTTTAAATCTAAGATTAAAGTTAATTAAAATTGAAAACTTTATAGACTTTCTACTTTACAAACTCTTAACTCTCTTTTATATATCTCATCCCGCCAATGTTTTTGACTTTACCTTTGATTTCCATAAGTGTCAATAAACTGGAGGTTGCTGTTACATTCATTTTAATGGTTTTTGCAAGTTGGTCAATATGGATTGGACTATCGGGAAATAAATTTTTTAAAATCAATGCCTCTTCTTCATTGTCTGGGATTATTTCTTGCGCTTTTTTTATCTTTATTATGGATTCAAGGTTAAGTTCTTCTAAAACGTCTTCTGCTTTTGTGATAAGTTTTGCTCCAAGTTTGATAAGATTATTAGAGCCTTTAGAAGCTAAGGAGTAAATATTTCCTGGGACAGCGAATACTTCTCTGTTTTGTTCAAGAGCAAATTTAACTATGATTGATGTTCCTGATCTTTCTGCCGCTTCAATAACTAAAACGCCCAAAGATAAGCCACTAACAATTCTGTTTCTAGCTGGAAAGTGCTGTTTTAATGGCGGAGTGCCAATTGGATATTCGCTAATTATTGCGCCTCCACCTGAAATTATTTCTTTAGCAACCTGATAATTACTTGATGGATAAATACTATTTGTATTAATTCCACCCCCCAGAACTGCGATAGTTCTATTTTTTAATTTTAAGCATTCTCTGTGCGCGATACCATCAGTACCAAGCGCCATTCCACTTACAACTGTTAATCCCGCTTGTGATAGCTCTCTTGCCAGTTGTGAAGCAACTTGTCTTCCATAAATAGAGACCTTTCTTGATCCGACAATAGCAATTGTAAATTTGTCTTCTATCATTTTACCTCTGTAGTATAGCAGGGCAGGAGCAGAATGAATTTCTTTAAGTAATTTTGGATACAAATCGTCTTCTTTTGTTATTATCTTTATATTTTCTTTTGTCAGTTTTTCAAATTCTTTTTCAGGTGATATTTCTTTTTTAAGCTGAATAATTTTTTCTATTACATTTTTTTCTAATCCAGCTTTCTCGTATTCCAAAGAGTTTGCGTTCCATGCGTCTTCTATCGTATTAAAATAATCGCAAAGTTTTTTAAAGCGTAATGGTCCCATTTGAGGAATGAGATTAAAGGCGTTGTAATATTTATGATTAAGATCGTTGCTCATTTGTTTTTAATATGCTTTTTGTAAAATTTGTAACGTTGGAACGGGGGAACGGGGGTTGACATATTTTAAAAAGTATGATAGACTGCTTTGTTGTGTGGAAATAGTTGGGATATAAAGATAAATGTTAAATATTGGGACATTATTAAATATCTTAGCTTTTGTTACTGTCTACTATCCTGTTTATGAGCGGTGAAAATATAACAACCCCTCCTTAGTTATATCTTTAACCTTAAAGTCATGGTCTATTTTTCTCGTAAAGCTAGATCCTGCGCTTATAAACAGGATAGTGGATAGTAGATAATAATAATTTTCAATTTACAATTCTCAATTTTCAATCAATTCTCAATTATATAATTTTCAAATTTTTATAGAGGGAAAATTGGATGTTAAATTTTAACATTTAATTTTCTTGCTGTAAGAAAAGTATGGAAAACAAAAAGGAGGCTATTCAAATGGCAGGTGAAATAATTATGATGAACGAAAAAGAACTCTTAGAAAGTCTAGAGAGCGAAATAGATGAACTCTCAGAGAGTCTTAGAAATGAGGTCAGAAAAGAAATAGAAAAAGGTTATGAATCAGCTGTAAGTAATTTATCTGATTCTTTAAATCAGTTTAAAGGAAAAGATAAGCTAATTTTAGAAGGAATTATAATAATTCTAACCGAGTTAGCTCTGTCATAATCTTTATTGTATAGCTCTGAAAAATTAATTTTCATCTATACTTTTTTATTTGTTCTTTTAAACAATTTCCAAAATCTTGTGAGGTTAAAACCTCATAGACCCTCAGCTAAAGCTGGGTAGAAATATTTTTAATAATTTCTGCAATCACTTTATCAACAATCTCCATCTCTTCTTCATTAAACCTTTCTAATACAAACTTTTCAGTTGGTGTTTTTTTGTTTTCAATCATTATTCCAATTCTAATTCTTGTAAAATCTTTTGTTCCTAAATAATCAATTATTGATTGAACTCCTTTATGACCCCCAAAGTTTTTGTTTTTGGAGATTTTGTATTTGCCCAATAAAATACCCAAGTCATCGTGGATGACAATAATGTCTTCTGTGTTAATTTTATAATAATCTAAAACAGCTCGGACTGCTTGTCCAGAATTATTCATAAAAGTCAAAGGTTTGACTAATATAACTTTTTCATTATTCATTGTGCCTTGTGAAATTTCAGCATTAAATTTCGATTGGGTGCTTAATATTTGCTTGCCAGCCAGATTGGAGGGATACTTGCTACTTAATACTAATTCATCAACCGCTAAAAACCCAGCATTATGTCTGGTTTTTTTATATTCTTCACCTGGATTTCCAAGACCGATAACTAGTTTCATGATTTTAGTATCAAGTAATTAGTATTAAGTATTAAGCGAAATCAGTATCGAACTCAATACTTAATACTAGATACTTAATACTGATTAGAATCCCCTTCCCAACACAATCACAAAGTCCGCTTTGCTAAAATCGTTTTCTGTTGCCTCCATTATAACAGCATTGAACTTTTCTTTCAAAAAATTAAGAGTTTCTGGTTTCTTATGTTTTGAATTATCATAAATTTGAACACCAGAAAATTCTGGAGAAGCTATATTAGTGGAATTTATAATTCTATATCCAAATTTTTCTAAATCTTGCGCTACTCTATTTGCAAGGTCTAGTGTGCCAGTACCATTCCTGATTTCAATATTAGCGCCCTCTTCTTGAATAAGATATATCCTTTTTTGTGAAATTTCAATATCAAATATATTTGCGCTTAAATTTTTTATTTGATTATAACTGCTATCTTTTGCTTGTAGAGTGTATCCCATTCCAATATGAGTACGATTTAGATATGTCTTTGTGTCTATGGTTTGCGCGCTAATTTTGTGGTTTTTTATCTTTTTCGCAATTCTATAAAATCTAGGAAGCTCTTTTAACTGAATATCTGTCTTCATATTATCGCTTAAAGAATCTAGTATATTTTTGAAAGTTATAATGTCAAATTTTGTATATTTCTCAAACACTTTTTGTTTTGTGGATTTAATTATAATTTGTTGTCTTTGGATACGATCGAAATCTCCCATTTTACTATGTCTTGAACGAGCAACTTTTAATGCGGTTGCTCCGTCTAAATGGTGCCAGCCTTTTTCAATATAGAAAGGATTATATCCACGATTGAAATTTGGATATGTCGGATCATTTATAGTAGTCTCTAAATAGACATCTATACCACCCAAATCATCAATAACTTTTGTAAATCCTTGAAAATCTAGTTGTACATAATAATGAATATCAAGTCCTGAGATATCCTGAGCCACTTTTCTTATTAAATCAATTCCATTTTTTTTTGTACTTTTATCTCCAAAAACTTTAATTGCATTTATTTTTGTATTTATATTAGTTTCTGGTATTTGAACATACATATCTCTTGGAAATGAAAGGAGAGCAGCTTCTTTTTCGTTTGGTTTTATACTAGCAATCATAATTGTATCTGTAAGTTCACCTCCGTGATGACCTTCTCCTCCAATTCCTAAAAATAAGATATTAACTCTGCCATTTTTTTCTCCTTTTAATTCTTTTGTTGGACTAAAGACTAATTCTCCAAATTGTTTAATTATTGATCCTTGTTCTTTATCGGCCAAAAATATTTTTTGACCAGCTGAAAATATCTCGTATGAAAAAACTGTAACAGAAATTGCTGAAATTAAAAATATAAATATAAATAGTTTTAAAATTAATTTAGATATCATATTATGTTATTGTATTATTTATACTTCTTCGCTTATTGAAATTTCAGTACTTTACTCTATTTTATAATAAACAAACGGCATTGTCTATGGTATTGGAATAATGAATAATGAATAATGAATAATG
>JAYEKL010000060.1:0-10587 GCA_034660995.1 Patescibacteria group bacterium
TAAAATATTTTTTCAAGTCTTTTCGCTTATTTGATTCTTCAATTACCATTTTAACATATTTTTGATATTCCTCCATATTTTTAAATTGATCTAAAATAATTTTTTTATTGCACAAAGTTCCATTTCTTTTATTAAGATAATCTTGGTAGCTACACCACTTGTAATTTTCAGCTTTGGCGATTTTATGTATTTCTGCGTTTCCATTCACATATCCAGAAAGCCAAAGAAGATATTCGTTGGTGTCAATGTGTTTGGACTTGAATGGTCCCTGGAAAAGAGAACCAGAACGGTCGTATTTTATGTTGAAATACATTGTATAACTAGTACCCAATTTTTGCATAAATTTTGCAATTCCATTTTCGGTTAATTGTTTTAAAATAAAGTGGTAATGATTTGGATTAAGGCAATAACAAATGATTTTCGTAAAGAAAGATAATTTAAATAGAGGCTTAGCCTCCAGTTTGGAGGCTAAGCCTCTATTTAAATTATCTTTTTCATTTTTGTTTCTTAAATATTTTCTATAAAATCCTCCAGTAGTTTCAATATCATTAAACTCTCTCATACTTACCAAAAATCTCAAATAATCCTTTTCGCAACAAAATATTTCTCGCTTATCCACCCCGCGATTATAAACATGATAATATTCATTATTAGCGAATTTATTTTTTCTCATAATACAATTATAGCTTTATATTTAAACTTTATCAATTTTAGTTTACTCTAAAGAGCATATTTTTTTTGCTATTATCCTGGCCATAACGACTATTTCACTTAAAGAGCATCCCCCAATTCTTCCATGGCCGTGCATTCCGAATGAACATTCTCCAAGAGCGTAAACATTTTTTATATTTGTTTGTCCATTTTTATTAATTTTAATTCCTCCTAGTGTATAATGCGGTTCTACATTTAGTGGTGTTTTAACATTGTTTTTAACAGCATAACATTGCTTGCCTTTAAATTCTTTAGCAATTTCCTCAAAACAGTGATGGGCATTATGCGCTTCAATTAGATGATAAGTTTTCTTTAATCTATCTCCTTTTTTATTTATAATATTAGAACCGAACAAATCATCGCTGGGAATACATAATCCTTTTGAATAAAAAGGGTGATACATTATTTTATTTGTTGATTTCACACGGCAACCTATTTTTTGCGCGATTTTAAACATATTAAATGATGTTTTTTCATCATTGAAACTTTTAGAAAAATTTGATCTATTTCCGCCACAACAAAAGATAAGTTTTTTACAATTAATAGTTTCTTTAGTAGTTTTGA
Source organism: Patescibacteria group bacterium (assembly GCA_034660995.1). Lineage (GTDB taxonomy): Bacteria > Patescibacteriota > Minisyncoccia > JAHIHE01 > JAGLIN01 > JAYEKL01. The sequence continues at coordinate 1,276 of JAYEKL010000060.1, forward strand.
TGGTAATAATATTTTTATTTTTTCTTATTTTTACTATTTCATCATACATTCTTTTTTGTTCTGATTTTTTTCTTAATTTTTTCAAAAAAGCTTTTGGTTTTACGACCTGAACCCCTAAATATGATGCTCTAAGTCTAGTGACAAGACTAAGATAAGTTAATTCATTGTCAATGTTTTTCGACATAACATTAACCAGTTGATGATTGCATTTTTTCTTTCCCGCTTTGATCATAGAACTTTTTAGTGATTCTTGCCTAATTCCTCTTGAGCGGAAATTATAATAAGATTTATCGCTTACTGTTTTTTTGTCTGGCGCTATTAAAAGAAAATCTTTGTATTTGTAGGAGGATAAAATAAGGGAAAGATATAATCCTGCAAATCCAGCGCCAATAATCACAGTATCCGTTGTTTTTATTTCAGTTTTCATAGTTGTTTTCTTAAATTTTTTATACAATTTTGAAGTATCGTTTTTATTTTTATAAAAATAAAAAAACTTCTCATCTTTGCTTACATCAAAAAAATTGATGCAGACAAGGACGAGAAGTTATCTCGTGGTGCCACCTTGATTGTTTTAAATCTTTTTATAACGGATAAAATCCGCTAGTAAAATGGACATAAAACCACTTTACTGACTCTGACTCTTGCCTGCGCAAGACGATATCAGTTTATCCTATGATTACGGAGGAAGCCGGATTTTCACTAATGCAAAAATCACCCTTTTGCGACTTTCTAGCCTTATTATCAAGGAGAAAGTTGAAGCAAAGAAACTAGACCCAGTCCCAAATAATGTATTTGGGATCTAGCTTATAGATTTTATAATTATAGAAAGAAACTCCATTTTCTGAAATAAAGATAGCATATATGATTTTTGTGTCAACCCCGTTCCAATTGTTAATAATAAAGAAAGATAATTTAAATAGAGGCTTAGCCTCCAAACTGGAGGCTAAGCCTCTATTTAAATTATCTTTCTTTTACAAAAAAGTATAATGAAAACAAACTATTCCAAGCAAATAGGATAATTAATATCAATCAAACAGTAATGTTAAATTAAGCTGTAGGTACGTATTATTGACAAGAGAAGATAAATAGTGTATAATGTATTGTAGTTAATCAGTTAATAAAAAAATATGGGATTTGAAAATTTAGAAGCAGCTTATGCGGATAATGAGGATATGGAAAAAGTTATAAAAGATAGTGAAGATTCTGTTGAAGAGACTATAAAAGATGATGAAGGTTCTGTTGTAGAAAATAATAATACTGCAGAAGGCAGTGGTATAGAAGGGGAAGAAGGAAGAGTTATGGAAGAAGCTGTAGAAGATAATAATAATTCAGAAAAAATTGAATCTTTCGAAGAAGTGGGAAGAGAAAAATTGTCTAGTATGTTTGAAAAAATTTCATCTTTTTCTAGCAATTTGGTTGAAAGTGGGAAAAAGGCAATTTATACAGCAACAGGAGTTGCTTTTGAGGCGCCTGGAGTAGTTAAAGAGGTTGCAAAAGAAACTTATGGGTCGGCAAAAGAGTCTTTTACTGGCGCTGTAGATTCTGCCAAAGAAAAAGCACTAGAAGTAAAAACTAATTTAGTTGAAAAAGCACAAGAAGCAAAAAAAAGTTTTTTAGAAAAAATTACAGGAACGAAAGATAAATATGTTAATAAGGCCAATGAATTAACAAAAAGAGGAATTGACTGGGGGATAAATGCTGGCGAACGAGTAGCAACTAAAGTAACGGAAACTCATGATAGAATTGATGATTCTATTCAGAAAATAAGAATAAAAGTGCTTGAGGGTCGTGTAGAAAAAGGTAGAATAGCTGAAACTAGATTAGAAACACTAAATGAAGAGAAAGAAGTTAGAAAAAATGCATCTTCTATGAGCAGTCTTCTTGGACATACAGAAGAATTGTCAGTTTAAGTTTTAATAATTATAATTATGAAATTACAACAATTTAAGGAAGAAATAAATAAAATAAATTTTTCTGAAGACGCTCTTAAAGCGATGGATAATATCTTAGATCGCTCAATCGCGAAAAAAGAAATTACCGATGATCAAAAAAATGAACTTTCTGAAATTATTAAACTAGAGTTAGATGCTTCAAATATTTTGGCAGACGCGTTAAAAGAATTTTCTCAATCAATAAAAGAATATGATGATGAATTAGGGGAAGTAGCGGAAGATGCTCAAAAAGATATAAAAAAGATTGAAGATGATTTTTCTGGAGATATGAATAATGTTATTAATGATGTACAGTTATCACAAACTAGAGATAAGCTTAAGAGTTTGCAATAACTCTTCTTCTTGATTTTCAATAGTATAATAATTAATTATTATACTTTTTGTTTTGTCTGAAATTATAATAGAAAATGAATGCAATCCATAGTTTTATTGGGACTATGAAGCCAACATAAATTTAGAACTGAAATCACAAAAGGCTCCATACAGGAGTATGGAGCCAGCGAATAAAAGTATGGAGCCAATAAGCAAGAACAATTTGACAATATAGCAATTTAACAATTTAATTAAACTTCAATTACTACTGGTAATATCATTGGTCGTCTTTGAGTTTTATTAAATAAGAATTGTCCAATTTGGTCTCGAATATTATCTTTTACATATGTCCAATTTGTGTCATGTTCAGGGGTAGCTTTTTTGTTTACTATTTCAATAACTTTATTTTTTGTTTCTTTAATAAGTTCAGTTGAGCCTTTCATATAAATAAAACCGCGAGAAATTATATCAGGAGAACCAACTATCTTCCCAGTTTTACTGTCTGCTACAATTACAATTGTAAACATTCCATCTTTGCTCATTTGTTGGCGATCGCGAAGAACAATATTTCCAACATCACCAACTCCAAGTCCGTCAACCATAACATAATTAGATGGTACTTTCTCTTTAGTTATGACGGCAGAATTTTTAGTAAGTTCAATGACATTTCCATTTCCCGCTACAATCGTATTTGATGATGGTATTCCTATACTCTCTGCGATATTGGCGTGCAATCTAAGCATATAATAATTTCCATGAATTGGCATAAAGAATTTCGGTTTGATGAGATTGATCATTATTTTAAGGTCTTCTATCTGAGCATGTCCTCCAACATGGACATCCATCATTTTATAATGCACGACATTCGCGCCTTGCCTATAAAGTTGATCTTTCAGATTTTGTACAGTTCTTTCATTTCCCGGCACTACAGACGAAGAAAAAATAACAGTATCTCCTTTTTTGATTTGAACATGACGATGCTCTTTGTTCACAATTCTCATAAGAACTGCCTTTCCTTCTCCTTGCGCTCCTGTGCACATTAAAGAAACTTTATCGTCAGGATAATTTTTCATTTGTTCTGGTCTAATGATCGTTCCTCTTCTGAATTTTAGATATCCTAATTTATTTGCGATCTCAATATTAGTTCTCATACTATATCCATCAATAGCAACTTTTCTTCCATATTTTTCAGAAATAGTGATAATTTGCTGAATTCTGCTGATAAGCGATGAAAAAGTAGCTACGATAATCCTTCCTTTCGCTTTTGAAATAATCCCATCAATAGTTTTTTGAATTTCGTTTTCACTTATAGAGTGTCCAGGATGTTCAGCGCCGGTGCTATCAGACATTAAAAGAAGAACATTTTGCGATCCAAGTTGAGCGATTCTTCCAATATCTGCTGGTTTGTCTGTTGTTGGACTATGGTCAAATTTAAAATCTCCGGTATGAATAATCAATCCTTCTGGTGTATAGATTGCCATTCCCAGAACATCAGGAATATTATGATTAACGTGAAAAAACTCAACTCTAAAATTTCCTACAGTAATTTTACTTTCAAAATTAACAACCCTTATATTTAGCGGATTTGAATTTGGATAATCTTCTTGTTTTTTCTTTATAATTCCTGCAGTAAGCGCGGCTGTGAACATTGGAGGATTTCCTAGTCTTGGCATTAGATGGGGAATAGCGCCGATATGATCCATATGGCCATGTGTAATGAAAACTCCTTTGATATTTCGTTCTTTCCCTTTAAAATATTTTATATTAGGAATAATATAGTCAATTCCAGGCATATCTTCTTCTGGAAACTGTAGCCCCAGATCAACGATTATTATGTCATTTCCGTATTCAAAAAGAGTCATATTTCTACCGACTTCTTCTAGTCCGCCAAGAGGGATGACGCGGAGTTTTTTTTGTTTATGTTTTTGAATGTATTTTTTTTGAATCATGAGTATAGTTATAAAGTTAAAAGTTATAAAGTAGAAAGTTTATGGAGTTATAAAATTTTGATGAAGCCGGATAATAGTTTGGAAATTTCTATTGATAAATTATAAAGTTTTTTGAAATCTTCTTTCGGTAAATATTTTAACTTCAAAGACAAATAGAGCATTGATCTTACTTCCCCGCAAGAGCCTTTGGCAATAAATAAAAAATGCTTAAATTCTTTATTTCCCTTTCTTTCAAATCCTTCGGCAATATTATTCATTATGGAAACAGTGGCTCTTTGTATCTGATTTTTAAAAGCAAAATCATTATTATCTTTAAATTTTTCATAAATAGACAAGGACAGTTCTCCCGCTTTCTGCCAGGCAATAATATCTTCAAATTTTTCTATCTTCATTATCGTTATACTTTATGAACTTTATAACTTTTTACTTTACAAACTTGTTTATGTGCCGGAGAGAGGACTTGAACCTCCATGGGATTTCTCCCACAGCGACCTGAACGCTGCGTGTCTACCAATTTCACCACCCCGGCGAGTTTAGCTTATAGCTGGTGACAAACAACTGGTAACAATTCTTATCTGTGTTCATCAGTGCTTTTAGTCAGTGTTTTTCTGTGTGCTATTGGTTGTTTCTTTTCTTGGCAAATATTTATAATCAGTTATGTTTTAGTTAGCAAATGGAAATGTTTTAGGAGGACAGTAATAAAATGGAAGATCTAATAAGAGTGGCGAGAACACTAAAAGAGTACTTAGAATAGCACTGATAATGTTAAAGTCATATATAAGTAAGGTAACAACCTTGCTTTTTTTATCTCCCAATCTTCTCCACAATTCCAAAAATATTCTCCTTACTTTTTTCAACTCCTGGCTGATTACAGGGGTTGACGCCTCGCAGTAAAGCGGAGTAAAAAGTAGCATATTGAAAAAATGCCATAAATTGTCCAATTGTGTAAGGCGAAATTTCTTGGAGCTCAAGATGGATTGCGGGGATGTTATTGTCTATAACATCTTGCCATGTTCCTTGCTCCTCGGCTTTAATTATGTCTTGAAGAGAAATATCATTCAAACTTTCTAAAGTTATATTTCTGCATTTGATATTTTTTAGATCTTTTTCAATATCAAATTTTAAATTATGAGCAGAATTTTTAATAGTAATAAAAAGTCCCAATGAATTTTTTCTTCCAGAGATAAATCGTTGTAAAGTATGGTGTTGATTTTCTGGCGCTTCTCCGCCATAGATCGTTTGTCCAAGCTCTTTCTTGCAAACACTTTCATGGTAAAGTTGGACGATAAGGCTATAAAAACCGAATAATTTTTTTGAATATATTGATAAGAACAACTCAGTGTACCCTGTTTTTTCAAGTTTGTCAAGAGTGAGGGCAAGTTGTAAGGCAGGATTATTCTTAAGTTCTGATTGTAAGCCACACGCTAAATACATATCTTTTCCGCCTTCTATCATTTTTTTTGTATCTATACCAACAATTTCAGCAGAAGTTAAAGCAGATTCTGTAAGTCCTGAATATCTCCCGCTAATTTTTGGGTGAAATGAGACATCAATATTTTTTATTTTTCTAATTTTATTTAATGCGCCATCATTGTCTTCGGTAATTGTTAAAATCGGATAATCTTGAAAAGCGAAATAATTAGCTAACACCTGAATTCTTGTGCCTGACTTGCTTGTTAAAATCATAAGTGTATCTTTTTTTGTACATTTATTTTTTAATTCATTTATGTAGTCGGGGTCTTCCGTGTCTAGTAGATATATATTTTTATCACTTGTTTTTTTTAATGCACTATAGATTCCTCTAAAATTTGAGATTGATCCGCCATTTCCCTCTACAATAATATTTTTTTTGTTTTCATACTTCTTTCTCAATTTTTTAATCTCTTCTAGGTCGGGAGTGTATTTTGCAAAATTAGGAGTTGGTGTAGATTTTATTTTTTCAATCTTTTTTTTGAATTCAGAAGAAGACAAATCTATTGTTGAGTGATCTAAATTTAAATTAAGTGTTGACATAATTTTTGTTAAAATGTTTATATGTTAAAATGTTAAAATGCTTTCTACTTCCAAACCCTTTTTGTTTTCACAAACCAATTCTCAATCCCATTAAATCTATTAGACGGAATGACAATATTGTCTAGCTCAACTCCTTGCACGGAATCATTATGCAAGTATAAATAGTTTGGACTGTATAGAAAAATTGCTGGAATGTCTTCAGTGATAAACTCTTGAAACTTTCTATATTTTTCAGCTCTAATTTCTTGGTTCGTTTCTTGTCTTGCTTCTTCTAAAAGTTTATCGACTTCCGAATTATCGTATAGAGATAGATTTAAACCTGATTCTTTTTTTTGTGAAGAATGCCAAAAAGCAAATGGATCAGGGTCGTAATTAAGAATTTGCGCGAATAGAATAGCTTCATATTCGCGAGGTTTTATATAGCCATCTCGAAGTTCATTTGTTTGAACGGTTTCTATTTCAATTTTAACACCTATCTCTTTCCACATCTGTTGAATTATTTTTGCGGTTCTAGAAAGTTCAGTCTGATTGTGTGTAACAAGGATAAATTCTATTTTAATATCATCTTTTTCTCTGATTCCATCTCCATCAGAGTCAATCCATCCCGCCGCGTCAAGGATGTTTTTGGCATGTTCTTTAGCGTAATCATAAACTTTTATATTAGGATTGTGACCTAATAATTGCGGTGGTATTGGTGAATTGGACGAAATTCCTTCTCCTTTGAGAATTTCTTCTATTAATCTATTTTTATCTATTGCATGTGTAAGAGCTAGGCGCACTTTTTTGTCTGAAAGAGCTTTATTTTTTGTTTGATTAAGAAATATTGCAAAATATCGTGGAATTTTAAGTTTATATAAATTTAAGTTTTCAAAATCTGCAATTTTTTTCATATTCTCTGGAGAAAGATAATTTATTCCTTTAATTTCTTTTCGGTTAAATGCTGATATTAGCTCTTCCTCTTTTTGAAAAAATTTAAATATTAGTTTTTCTATATATGGCTTTTGGGCATAATAATTGTCGTTTCTGATAAATTCGATAGAACTTATCTTTCCTTCTCTGTCTTTCACAAATTGGCTAAATTTGTATGGGCCAGTTCCTATTGGCCTTAGATTGCATTCAGCAAGAGGAAAGTTATTTATTTCTTTGGGTTCCCATAAATGTTTAGGTAATATTCCAAAGTTAAGATTGTTTAAGAAAGGGGAGTAGGTGTTTTTCAAAATAAATTTTATTGTGTAGTCGTCTAGTTTTTCCGTTCTTATTCCTATCCAGTTTGATCTTAAAATACTATTGTAGTCAGGATTTTGAATAGTTTGAATCGTGTATATAATATCGTCCACAGTAAGTTTTTCTCCGCTATGCCAATAGACATCTTCTCTTATGTGAAAAATATAGTTTAATCCATCTTCTTCTATCTCATAATCTTTTGCAAGATCATTAATTAAATTTCCGTCTTTATTAAGTTTTAGTAAACTAGAATATACAATAGAGGAAAGGTCTGAATCAATATCGTTTGATTGAGATAATATTGGATTTATAAATCTTGGTTGGCCAATCATACCTTCTGTATATTCTCCTCCAAAATTTGGGATCTCTTGTGTGTTCTCTGTGTAATAAGAAAAACATAAATAAATACTGCTAATAGAAATTGACAACAACAAAATCCAAACGATTATTTGTTCTTTTTTATTTAAGACATGGGAAATCCCACTTAATTTTCCTAAAAAACTTTTTATATTTTTAATTAATATTTATTTTACTATTTTTATAAATATCGTTCTTTTCATACAAAAATTTAGCAATTTTTTAAAACAAAACCGCAAAACACTCAAAACTATTTTAGTGAAAAGTATAATTAAGACAGGACTCAATTTCTCTGATCTTAATTAATATTTGATATTATTGTATAAAACTATAGAATGTAGTTCCTAAAAATAATAGAGCAAGAATTACCGTTGCAATAAAAAGAAATTTATCAAATCCTCTTTTAGTTTGATATACATTTCCGCTTCCTCCGAAAGTTTCGCTAAGTCCAGATCCTCTGTTTTGAAGTAAAATTGAGGAGATAAGGAGTATTGATATAATTATTTGAATTGTGCCGAGTGTTTTATCCATGGATTTTATTAGTTATTGTGACGAATTTCTAAAAACTTTATTACCTAGGGGCTAGTGATTTTTACCGATCATTCCACTCTTGAGAGGGACCAGGGGTGTGTAACAAGCTTTTTAACACACCTCCAACCTCCTCTCTAGAGGGGAATTATAAGAAAACCAGCAGACCCTACTTATGACTACTTTTTAGAGAATGCTCCGATAAAAATGTTAACAGCGCCAATAACTATCATTGCCCAAAATGCAGCCCAAAATCCGCTAATGGTAAGTTCGGGAATGAAATAGTCTAATAAGAGAAGCATAGCAATATTTATTATGATTGTAAAGAGTCCGAATGTAAAAAGTATAATTGGCAGTGAAATAAGTTTGAGGATTGGCTTTATAAAGAAGTTTATTAAACCGAAGATAAATCCTATCATAAGCAATGTCATAAAGCTATCTTCTATTAGAGTAAACCCAGAAACTACTTTTGCCGCAATAAAAACTGCTATTGAGTTTGTTAAAATTTGAATTATTAATTTTGAAACCATAATATTAGAATAATGAATAATGAATTCGCTAATGTCAAAATAGCATATTTTTTGAAATTTGTCCATGGGTTAGTATTAAGTATTAAATAATATTATTCGACTTTATGGAGAACTATTGCGTGAAGTAAAATTCTGCGCGAACAAGCTTCTCCACAAGGTCGAAGAATATTGTGGGTCCGTGTTCTGTTGGTTTGTTGGCTCCATAGTCCCGCAGGGCTGTGGAGCCTTTTTGCTATTGTGTGTTGCCCCCCCGCATCGCAGTGCGGGGCAGGCTCCGGGCTGTGGAGCCTAAATGCAAGATTTTTTAAATTTCTTTTCACAAAGTTTGAAATCACAAAAGGCTCCACAGCCCTATCGGGACTATGGAGCCAACGATGTTCAACAAATATTAAGTTTGAAATCACAAAAGGCTCCACAGCCCTATCGGGACTATGGAGCCAACGATGT
>JAYEKL010000060.1:10687-14049 GCA_034660995.1 Patescibacteria group bacterium
AAAGTTTGAAATCACAAAAGGCTCCACAGCCCTATCGGGACTATGGAGCCAACGATGTTCAACAAATATTAAGTTTGAAATCACAAAAGGCTCCACAGCCCTATCGGGACTATGGAGCCAACGATGTTCAACAAATATTAAGTTTGAAATCACAAAAGGCTCCACAGCCCCGCCCATTCGGCAGGCAGGCCTATCGGGACTATGGAGCCAACGATGTAAATTATGTTAAAATGTTAAAATGTTAGCATGTTAGTATGATTCGCTCTTGATTTATTTTAAAATTGTGATATAATGGCAGACAGTTTATAACTGTAAATTTATTAACAATTTAATAATTTGTATAAATAATATGAATAAAGAAATAATATCAATAAAAGGGGCGAGGGTTCATAATTTAAAAAATATTGATATAGATATACCGAGAGGGAAGCTTGTCGTTATAACTGGTCCTTCTGGTTCAGGAAAATCATCACTTGCATTTGATACTATTTATGCTGAAGGACAGAGAAGGTATTTGGAGAATATATCAAATTATCCGAAACAGTTTATGAATTTTATGAGCAAACCTGACGTTGATCAGATTGAAGGATTGTCTCCAGCGATTTCAATTGACGACAAAAGTTCTGCTAAGACTCCTCGTTCAACTTTGGGAACAATGACTGAAATTTATAATTATTTAAGAATACTTTTTTCTTCTAGCGGAGAGGTTTATTGCGTGAAATGTAATGGAGAATTAAACAAGCAGAATTCTGGAAAAATTGTAGATAATATAAATAATTTTCCGAAAGATTCTCGTGTTATAATTATGGCTCCGATTTTACAAGATGAAATTGCCGATTGCCACTTTTTGATAAAAAAATATGATAAATTGGGATATCAGAGAATTCGAATAGATGGTGAAATAAAACAAATAAAAGAAGCGTTAAAAGGGGACATTAAAAAAGATAAATCTCATAGTATTGATATTGTTGTAGATAGATTTTCTTTTGTTGAAAATAAAGTAAGTTATGAAAGCATTTTAGACTCTGTAGAAACAGCAATAAATCTTTCTGCTGGTTTTGTCGCGGTAAACTATTTTTCTTTAAAAGAAGATAAGAGCGAAGAACTTTTCTTTTCTAATCATCTTTATTGTAAAAAATGTAAGAGTACTTTTCCAAACATAGAACCAAAATTATTCTCTTTTAACAATCCCTATGGAGCTTGTAGTGATTGTACTGGGCTTGGGGTTAAGCTTGAAATAGATGCTAACCTTATTATTCCGAATAAAGCCCTAACTTTATCCGAAGGCGCTGTTAGACCTTGGGCTAATTTGTCGAATAAGTGGGATGAATATATGGAAACTTTAAAATATATTAGCAAAAAATATAAAGTTAATATAAATATTCCAGTTGAAAAAATGAGTAAAAAAGATTTAAATATAGTGTATTATGGAGCCAAGGATAAAACAAGAGATGACGGTCTTTATTCTTCAAAATTTGTAAAATCATCTGATAATAATTTTCAGGGAGCAATAAAGATTTTAGAACAGAAATATTATGAAACAAATTCTGAATATATAAGAAATGAATTGGAAAAATATATGACAAAGAAACTTTGTCCAAGTTGTCTGGGAGATAGACTTAGTAGTGACGCTCTTGCTGTGAAAATAAATAAAAAGTCCATTGGCGATATAACAAAAATGACTGTTGCTGAAGAAATTGTATTTTTAAAGAACCTTCCTAACTCTTATCTGAAAAAATCAGGGCAAATAACGGAAGAGATTATAAAAAGACTTAAACTTCTTGAAGATATCGGGCTTGATTATCTTTCTCTTTCAAGATCTTCCGAGACTATTTCGGCTGGTGAGTCAAGAAGAATAAAACTTGCTACTCAGTTGAGTTCTAGGTTGAATGGAATTCTTTATGTTTTAGATGAGCCTTCAATTGGACTTCATAGAAAAGATAACAATAAGTTATTTGATGCGATGAAAAAGCTAAGAGATCTTGGAAACTCAGTTATAGTTGTTGAACATGACGATTTTTTTATTAAAAATGCTGATTATATAGTAGATATGGGCCCAAAGTCTGGTGAGTCTGGCGGTGAAGTTGTTGCAACCGGAACATTAAAACAAATTATGAAAGCAGATTGTATTACTGGTTGCTATCTTTCTGGAAAAAGAAAAATAGAAGTTTCTAAAAAGAAAAGAAAAGGTAATGGATTTGAGATAATTATAAAAGAGGCAAGTGAAAATAATTTAAAAAACATAGATGTTAAAATTCCTCTGGGAAAATTTGTTTGTGTGACCGGAGTTTCCGGTTCTGGAAAATCTACCTTAATAAACGATATTCTTTCAAAAGCTCTTTTAAAGAAATTGCATAGAGCTCAAACAGAACCAGGAAAACATAAGTCTATAATAGGTGATAAAAATATAAGTAAAATTATAAATATTGATCAATCTCCTATAGGCAGGACCCCCAGGAGCAATCCGGCGACTTATACCGGAATTTTTACGCATATTAGAGATTTGTTTGCTGATACAATTGAGGCAAAAAACAGGAAATATAAAGTTGGACATTTTAGTTTTAATGTAAAAGGTGGTAGATGTGAGAATTGCAAAGGTGATGGAGTAACAAAAATAGAGATGTATTTCTTGCCTGATATGTATATTGAATGCGAACAGTGTCGGGGCAAAAGATATAATAGTGAAACTCTTGAAATTGAATATAAAGGTGTAAAAATTTCAGAGGTTTTGGATATGTCTGTAAAACAGGCGCTTGAGTTTTTTAGAGATACGCCTGTTTTGTATAGCAAGCTATCAATTTTAAATGATGTCGGACTTGGCTATATGAGGTTAGGGCAATCCGCGACTACTCTTTCCGGAGGAGAAGCGCAAAGGATAAAACTTTCTACTGAGCTTGCTCGTCCAGTTAAAGAAGGAAAGACTTTGTATATTCTTGATGAACCAACTGTTGGATTACATTTTGAAGATATAAGAAAATTATTAGGTGTTTTAAATAAGTTGGTTGATAGAGGAAATACAGTTATTGTTGTTGAGCATAATCTTGAGGTAATAAAATGCGCTGATTGGATAATTGATCTTGGTCCTGAAGGGGGAGACAAAGGCGGATATATCGTTGCTGAAGGAACGCCAAAGCAGATTATGAAATGTAGAAAGAGCTGGACTGGGAAGTATTTAGGAGAGGTTTTGTAAATAATTTTTCTTCTTATATTGTTCGATTTTATGGAGAACTCTGCGTGTCACTTTTCCACAAGGTCGAAGAATATTAGGGTTAGCTGTTGGCTCCATAGTCCCGATAGGGCTGTGGAGCCTAAATGCAAGATTTTTTTAAATCTCTTTTTACAAAGTTTGAAATCACAAAAGG
>JAYEKL010000061.1:0-2730 GCA_034660995.1 Patescibacteria group bacterium
TTCCCGTCTAATATAAAATTTAAAACTACTTGACGAGTAACATTTCTTTCTTATTAAATTACGAATTATCAATTAATCCCCCTTCCACGATTTTGATTTCTTCCCGTGTGAGATCGTAGAGTTTGTAGACAAGTTGGTCGATTTTATTTTTAAGCTCCTTGTAATCTAACTTGTTGCCATGATAGCTTTCTGATTGGGTAAGTCTCTCAATTCGATAGACTATTTTTCCAATTTCATTCTGTGTTTCCTGATCGGATAGTTTTATGGGCAATACTCTCAAGTTAGCCAGCTTTACTTGTGGAAAGACTCTCCCTGTTTCTTTCACATTCTGAACATATAGCCATCTCATAAATTTGGAATTTAATAGTCCAGCAAGGTAATCTAAAGCTATTTTATCCTTAAACGTGTTTTTGACGGTAGCTGCTTGAATACTTCTTCCAAACCATATACCTCTCTTATCTACTGCAGCAATTGGATACTGTGCAGTTTGTCGCCAAATCAGTTTTGGGATTATAGAAAAGTATTCAGCATTTAATATGACTCTTTCGTTGTTTTTAAGGTTACGAATTGTCGACATTCTTACAAATCTTCGAGTTAAAGGTTTTATATAATACTCGTCAATATCTGTACCTTTCCAATACTTCATATCTTCTGTGTTTTCTTTTTCTCCTTCGTATAACAATCTTTTTCCCAAATCGGATTTGCCTTTTTCTCCAAGTCCTACTTTTACTCTTTGGTAGTTTATCCCAGCATCTTTGAATGCCAGCATATCATCCAAAGGAACTGTATTTAGAAAACCACGAGATTTTGCAGTGAAAATATAGTCATAATTATTGATATACGTTTGCTGTGTAATAGATGCAAAACTTATATTTTCTATTTCTCCAGAATATTTTGAATTAACACTAAGGTCTGCAAAACTAAATTCGCTGTTAGACAAAGGTTCTGTTTTAGCAACAATTGTAACCGCTGTTGTTACAACTGCCTGGAAAACATTTTCCCCAAGATTAATGATCCTCTGTATTGTGTGTTTTAAGAGATATTTTCGTAAGTCTTTGTATCTTGGTTGGGTAAGGAAAGTGTTAGGAGTGATAAATGATAATGTTCCGTTAAGCACTACAAGCTTACTCAACCCTAACTCATAGAATATTTTATAAATATCTTTAAAAGACTTGGTGGTTTCGGGATATTTTTCCTCAAATTTCTTTGTGTATCGATCGATATTTGCCCCATACGGCGGGTTGGCAATTACCACATCGAACCCGCCTTTGTTGTGAAACACCTCTGAAAAATAGACTTCAAAATCAAATTCTTTATGTCCGCTGGTTATTTCACTTATCAGTTTATCAATCTGCTTTTTGTATTCCTGTTTTTTGGTGGGATTGGTTTCATTAAAAAACAGCGGTTTCAGTTTTTCCAGTTCATTGAAAAGTTTGTAATTAAACAAATTTTTCTCAACACCCAATAAAGAATTCCCGCATACAATTTTATAATCCAAATTCGGCAGCGGCTTGATATTTTTGATATCATCCTCATCTACTACCAGCGAGAGCCAAAGGCGCAGTTTGGCGATCTCCACAGCGCCCGGGTCAATGTCCACGCCATAAAGGGAGTGTTCAATACATTGGCGTTTGAAAGCATAAGCAGTTCTACCCTTATCATTAAGAAAAACGGACAGCACATTTCTGGCTTTTACAATCTCGCTCATCATGCCTACCGGAAAGGCGCCGGAACCAACCGCCGGGTCGCAGACCGTGATTTCTGCGAGTTTATCATCAATCAGTTTCGCTTTTTTTCGTATGCTTTCCGGAAGTTGATGGGAATAGGTTTTTGTTTCTTTTCCTTTGCTCAATACTCTTGCTTCATTTTCGCTGAACTGTTCACCGATTTGTATCAGCGTTTCAATATTTTCTTTAGAGATGATAGGCTTATATGAATCCGAAGTAAGAGTTTGTTGCACAGGACTTTGAGGCCCAAATATTTTCTTTTGAACAGACGGTTTTGTGGTGATTGATTGTTTATGGGTGTTAACTGCTGTATCAAGATAATTGATCAAACTCTGTTGGCACATGTAGTGAACTATTTCGCGTGGGGTGTAATAGACGCCGAATTTTTTGTTGAATTTGTTTTCTTCTCCTTTTCTGTCGCTCTTTAATGCTTTTTTGAATTCAGCAAAGTTATCCGGACGGATGGCATTGAATTTTTCGTATGATTTTCCCAAAAGCTCCGGGTCGATGGCTACTTCCTTTTCAAGCGGTTCGTCCTCTTTAACGGTAAAATTGTAGCGATCAAATACATCGAGTATGCCTGTGCCTGTATCACCCTCTTTGGTTTTGGTTTGGTTGGAAAATAGTTTGTTTGGCAGAAGAATATCGGTATGCACCCAATCGTAATTGCCGATGGGGTCGAAAAGGCCGCCGTTCAGGAAAGGTATTTTGCAGTTAAAACGGCTGTAGTAACCATCATCATGGCTCCGGTCATTACGTAAGGCGTCATAAAAAAGCGGTTCCAGAATATCATTGAAGAAATTGTTATAATCACCATGTTTTTTCTTAAATAATTCACGCAGGAAATGCTTTGAGCCTGTGTCCCAGTCATCATCTCGGCCCACGCCGAACCAGCCTTTTTTCTGCAAAAAATAAAGGAATATAATCTGCCCAAGCAGTTTTTTGGCAAAGTTTACAGTATCAACGCCTTTGGCCTCAAATTCATTCCTCAGGCTGGAAGCCT
>JAYEKL010000062.1:0-2664 GCA_034660995.1 Patescibacteria group bacterium
TATAATTGGGGTAATGTTTTAACCCGTAATTATACAATCTAGAGAAACCTTTGCAATGCCCATATTTGAATCCTAATTGCATATATTTAGCTTATTTGGATTCCAATATGTGAGTGAACTTATTCAGCAAATAACACCAAATAACACCAAATAAATTTTGTTTTTGATTCTGGTTCGCAGTTCCACAAAATAAGCTCTCTGTCTGACCAATTCTTTCAAATCTCTGATTTCTCTTGGCTGAATAATGGTAATTTTTGGTTTGAAATCTAAACAAAAGGTTTAATCGGAACGATTGAACCAACAGAAAAAATTGGCAAAATAAAAAATGGATAGAACCTTTGTTCTACCCGCTATATATTTTAATTGTTTCTGTTCCCTGCGGTAAGGAAAGTTCTACCGCATATGCTTGAATCTCCAGCTCTTCATATATCCCAAACATGGGATAAAGAATCTTTGCTGGATTTTCTGCCGGGACATTGGGATATTTTACTCCCATCATCACTTGCTCTTCAAGCATTTCTTCGTTGCTTCCGTAAGAAGCAACGAGAACAAGTTGAGGGAAGTAAGTAGTAGCAGTTAGCATACTGCTACCATCTCTCATTTGAGATAAATAAATGTTACTCATAATGAGAGTTCCATCCTCTCTCAAAAGATATTCCGATTCAACTCTCTGCTTTTCTAACAAATCCGATATGGCATATTCCTGCCCCTCTACCAATGCTTCAGTAGAAACATTGGCTACATCATCCCATTGACTAACAGCGAATAGACAGAGAATAATTGCTCCTACCAATATCAATGCCTTTGTGTCCCATTTTAGGGGTGCTAACGAAAATCTGTTTTCAAACATTATTATTACCTCCTGTTGTTTTCATTATTTCTTTCGTGAAACAATATTATTAATATAGCAGGTTTTATGATTTTATCAAGTTTTGCGATACTTTATTTCTCAAACTATCAAGATTGGACGCTTCTGACTCTATATGAAAATAACCTTTCAAAAACAAAATTATTAGCTATTATACTATTCAAAACAATGCTCTCTCTAAAACAGGTGGGAATTAGACGGAGCTCGCAAAGATTAGGGATTTGTGATAAAATTACCTGAGATGATAGAGAAGTTTAAGAACTTTATGGTTGAGTACTCAATTAAACTTCTACCTGTATGGAATTCAAATTCGGATTGGAAAAGAAAAAATCTTCTCTGGGAATAGAATATTCCCCATCATGTGAGGAATGAAAAAATCTCTAAGGGAATTAAAAGAATTATTAAGTCAACAGAAGAATTTACTTGACTTTTAGCGCCATTTTTATTGGATTGGCACTTTTTTATTTTTTAATGTAAATAAGTTTATGAAAATTGTCAGCGCTTGTTTAGCAGGAATAAATTGTATGTGGAATGGCAAATCAAAACCATGCCAAAAAGTTATTAGTTTAGTTGAACAAGGAAAAGCAATCCCAGTTTGCCCAGAACAATTAGGAGGATTGAAAACTCCGAGAGTTCCGCAAGAAATTCAGAACGGAACAGGAAAGGATGTGATAAATGGAAAATGTAAAGTTATAAATAAAAACGGAGAAGATGTTACCAAGCAATTTATTAAAGGATCAGAAGAAGCTTTAAGAATTGCCAAACTTGTAAATGCCAAAGAATTTATCGCGAAATCAAAAAGTCCTTCCTGTGGATGCGGATTAACTTATGATGGGACTTTTTCAGGAAAACTAATTAAAGGAGATGGTGTTGCAACTGCGTTCTTAAAAAAGAATGGGATTAGAGTGATGAATGAAAAAGATTTATAAAAATAATTTTACTACTGGTTCTATAATCCTGTAGAATTGTAAAAGCTATTTAACAAAGACCATAACCAGCGATAATATATTTATCGCTGGATTTTTTTATTTATCATAATTTGAGTTAGATGCTCTACTGTATTCTCTAATTTATCCATATATTTTCCATGCTGACCTTTCAAAGATTTGTTTTTTTCAAGAACTATTTTTTCACAAAAAATATCAAAATCCCACAAAATAAGGTGCATTAATTCGTGAACTAAAACTTCTTCTTCATTTAAAAAAGGATTGTTGGTTAATAATACGATTGCACTTTTATTTTTCAGATCAACCTTTATATCACCGCTTTGCTTATAATCCTTTCTTTTAAAATCAACTAACTCTAAAGATAATTCCCAATCATTTAAAAGAAGAATTTTTTGCCATTTTCTTAATAAGCTGTTTAGTTCTTTTGAATCCAAACCTTTCTTTTTACTATTTTGCATAATTTTATAAATTATTTTAAAAAACTTTTTGTATTTTTTCTTTTGTACAATTCAAATAATAACACGGGGAATATGTTTCGTAAATTTCCCATTCCCCTTTTAAAAAAGTTCAAAGATTCATAGTCTATACGAAAAAATAACCCTTTAAATAAAAGGTGTTATTGTCAATTTTTTTAAGAAAAAATTAATCATATTATTTCTCTCAAAATTCCTCAATAAAAAAGTAGTGTATTTTGCAACGGCCGTTGCAAAATACACTATGGCATAAAATATTAAAGTCAGTGATAGATTATATGTAAATGCGCAAAAGGCTCCAGTCAGGAGACTGGAGCCAACAATAGCACGAAGGCTCCACAGCCCTAAAGGGACTATGGAGCCAACGCGCATAACT
>JAYEKL010000063.1:0-5348 GCA_034660995.1 Patescibacteria group bacterium
ACTTTTATCGGAAACAATATTTAGTTTGAAAATTGCGTCTTTGGCGGCGCCGATAGTTTTAGAATTATAAACATCTGCGCATTTTTCATCAATTATAATATTCTCTAGATCAAAAGCAAGAGCGGACCGTAAGATCGTTCCCAAATTTCCAGGATTATTTATTCCATTAAGATAAATAAGAGGAGTTGTAAAGTCAAGCTCCTTTCTTTTTTTGTGATAAATTGCGCAAATGCCTGGAGCAGTGTCAAGATTGGAAAAAGATTTGTTTATTTTTTCACTTATTAAATAATATTCTTTTGCGTTTGTGTGCTCTAAAATAAAATCAAATTTCTTTTTATTTCTTTTTATAAAATTTTCGGTAATGAAAAGAGATTCAAAGAAAAATTCAGATTCAAGGGCATCGCAAATAAGAACAGTATTTTCTACAGAGAATTTCTCAAATTGGTCTCTATACTTTTTTTGTTGCAGTTGTTTTAAAAACTTAATTTTAGGATTGTTTCTGTTGATAATTTCTATTAGTCTCATAAGTGTTTTGTTTAATTTTAAATTTTTAATATTATGGACTTGTTTTGAAATAAATATTTCCCGACAATAGAAACGATAGCCTCTTTCCATGCGATCGCATGGAAAGAGGCTATCGTTTTATATTTGAGTTAATTTTATAGGTTTCCTTGCGGATTAAATCAAGAAAAAAATGAAAACAACTAATATGCAGTGAGTCTATTATAAAGGACACTTTTTTTGATTAACTATGGTATTTGCGAGAGATAAATAAATGATAGCTCAATATTAGTTATAAAGCAATAATCTCTAAAAAACAAATTGCTTGTATTAATAAGATAAAAAAGATCCCTGTAGAAATTTTCCACAGGGTAAATATTTTAATTTTTCATCTTTATAGATTTTCCTCCTGTTGCGTACACCAATTGTACGCGTTTTGAAACATCCGAAGCCAGGGGCTTGCTTTCAAGTCTTTCCATTCTTTTGGAATCCAGGGAAGTTGCCAAAGCAAGAACGATCGTTCTGAATGCGGCATCATAGCAAGATGTCTTCCATTTTTAGAGCAAAGTCCAGCTATGCCGAAAGGACTGCCGTTTGGATTAAATGGATAAACCTCTGTTGATTCTCCATTAGTATCAACAAATGCTATGGGCGCTAGATTCTTTTCTATAATTTCTCTTAACATTTTCTCTTCTGGGACAAAAAGTCGTCCCTGAGCATGTGCTGACCATACTCCTAGTATTGAATTGTCCATTCCCTGAAGCATTATTGCCGGGCTTGGTTTGATTTTCACGGTTGGGAACCTTGATTCAAAACGACCAGATTCATTGTTTATAAATCTTGGTTGTTTTTCATCAGAAATTTCAGACCAAGGTATCCATCCTAAAAGCGCCATTAGTTGACAACCATTACATACTCCAAAGGAGAAAGTGTCTGGACGATCATAGAAGTTGTCAAATTGTTTCTTGACCTCTGGGTTGAATTTTATTACACCAGCCCATCCCTTTCCCGCATCTAGGATATCTCCGAATGTGAAACCTCCGACAAAAGCTATTCCTTTGAATTGATCAAGAGTAATATTACCCTCAGCTATATCGGTCATAGTTACATCCCAAGGAGCAAATCCTGCGAGATAAAACGCGGTAGCCATTTCTTTGTCGCCGTTACTGCCTCTTTCTCTTATGATAGCAATTTTTGGTTTATCGCTAGAGCTAAGAATACTAGCAGAAGTAGTATGTGGCTCAAAAGTGAGTTTATATGGCGGGGCTTCTATTAGTTCTGCGTTAATTTGCGCTTCTTTTTTTACGCATTCTGGGTTAGCTTGAAGCATATCAATTTCTGTGCTTGTTGCTTCCCAAATTTTCCGGAGAACTGTCATTTTTTCGTTCAAAACAACTGTGTCATTGTGTCTTACTTTTATTTTATCTCCGTATTTTCCTACCATTCCGATTTCTTCAACTGGTATTCCGAGATTTACGAGTAACCTCAAAGCTTCTTTTAGTTTGTCGGTTTCCATAACAAGACCAAGCTCTTCACTGAAAAGCGTTTCTATGGTTTTGTCATTGCTCTTTATAGAAACATCTAAGCCGACATTACCAGCAAAGGCCATTTCCAAAAGCGTTGTAATAAGACCGCCATCGCTTCTGTCATGAATTGAGCAGATGAGCTTTTTGTCAATCAACATTTGTACTGCCTTAAAAGCGCGTTTAAATAGGCTAGCGCTTTCCAAGTCAGGGCAATCGTTTCCAATTTGGCTATGAGCTTGAGCAAGCGCTGAACCGCCGAGACGGTTTTTGCCATTTGACAAATTTATAAATAACAAAGTATTTCCTGGTTCTTTAAGATCAGGAGTGACTTTATTAGTTACATCATCCATTGGGGCTATAGCCGAAATTATTAGCTCTCCAGGCGCTTTAACAATATGGGTCTTGTTATCAGGACCGATAGTCTTAACTGCCATTGAAAGACTGTCTTTTCCGCCAATAATGGCAATATCTAGGTCAATTAAAATGTCTCGCAAAGCGTGGACAGCATCATAGAGCCAAGCTCCTTCTCCAGGAAGTTTTGCTGCTAACATCCAATTAGCTAAACACTTTACATCTTCAAGTTTGGTTATTTTGGCGCCGACCATATTAAGTAGGGCTTCCGAAATAGTCAGGCGCGCCATTGCTTGAGGAGAGATCAAGCCTTTCATAGGCTGTTCTCCTAAACTTAAAGCTGTGCCTGTTAGACCAAAATGACTTTGCGCCATAATAGCAAAATCAGATAAAGTCAACTGGTTTGGTCCTACGCATTGTTGTTGAGCGACTAAGCCTGTAACACTGCGATCTCCTTTTACAGTTAGATATCTTTTAGAACCAATAAGACGCAAAACCATATCTAGTGCTTCAAAAACGGTTAAGTCTTTTGGTAGAAGCAAAGGCTTTAATATTGGATCAAGCCTTTCCATTTCAAAGGTTTTTGACTGGGTCTTATCAAGAAGTCTGTCCAAAGGCAGATTAACAGGGCAGGAACCGTTATTTTCGTCATGCAAAATGATATTTCCGTCACCAGTAATTTCACCGATAACCGCGCAAGGAATGTTCTCTCGCCTACAAATTTGTTGGATCTGAGCTAATCTTTCTGGCCAGATTAAGAGAACATGCCGTTCTTGAGATTCGTTGCACCAATATTCTAAAACAGACAAACTTTTGTCTCCCAGTGGAATTGCGCGAAGATCAATTCTTGCGCCAGCAGGATAGATAAGTTCTGGTATGGCATTACAATCACCGCCAGCTCCAAGGTCCTGCATTAAGACAATCGGGTTTTTATTACCAAATTCTATGCATGCTCTTATTAGTCTGTTCACTCGCTGTTCCATTTCTGGATCTCCGCGTTGAACTGCGTTGAAATCCAGCTCTGTATCATCTTCCTGGCTTTGGATCTTTGAACTGCCAGACGCTCCTCCTAAACCAATGCGGTAAGCTGGTCCGCCAATTTGTATTAGAAACAAACCTTTTTGAACAATTCCTTTCTTTATATGTCCGTTTTCTACTTGTCCAGTACCTACCGTGTAAAGAATAGGCTTGAAAAATGAATGATATTCTCCATCTGGAGGTAGCAAGCCAGCCGTTCTGGTAACGCCATAGATAAGCGGTTCGCCAATACAATTTTGGTAGTCGCTTGCTCCATTACTTGCCTCGATCATAATTTTTAAAGGTGAGGTAAGAAGGTCTGAAGCAATCCAATCATTTTGTTCCCAAGGAAGAAGGTATCCAGGAATGTGGAGATTGCCAGTAAAATAACCAGCTCCTCCTATTCCAAAGAGTCCTCCTCTTCCTGCTCCGACTTGATTGTCGCGAATTCTCCCGCCAGGTCCAGTTGCAGCTCCGTTATAGGGGTCAATATATGTTGGATAGCAGTGTGTTTCGGCGTGTCCCGCAAAATGACGAAAGAGTTTTTTCAAATGAAATATATTTGCCATAGCAGGGTTTGAGGGTATAAGATCTTCAGTTTTATAGCCGTGAATTATGGAGCCGTCAAAGGCAACTAAAGAATTTCCAGGATTTATTTTCCATGGATCTTTAATAATATCCATAAGACTGTCTTCCATTAAACAGCCATCAATATTAAATATTCCTCCAAAGAACAAATGCCTTGAATGTTCCGAATTTACCTGCGCATACTTATATATTTCAACATTTGTTGGATTGCGACCAAGATAAATGACAAATAGATCAGTGATTGTTTTAATATCTTGTTCGTCCATTGAGAGTCCTAATTCTTTGTTAATGGCAAGTAGAACATCCACTCCTTTTTCTAGAAGGGGGACAGTTTTTACGGGTTCAGGTTTTGAATCAGTCTCAAAGCTTGTCAAAGGCTCTTCATAAATTGTTTCTGTCATCCGGTCGTAAAATAGAGAAGAGAGTTCTTTTTTCTGATCCTCATTAAGGGTCGTTGCTATTCCGATTCTTAGAGATTTTTCAATTCGGAGAACTTCTTTGATTTTACAAGAATGGCAGATTGAAACTGCTGTTGAAGAATAAGTAGTTTCAAAATTTAATCTAGGTCCAGTTTCAAATATAGTAGGACTGTTTAAAAATGATTCTTCCCCAAAATTTTCGGGTTCAAATGTTTCTGCAAGAAGCCATACTAATTTTGACTCATTCTCTGGTGTTAATTCGCCATCAGTTTCAATATAGAAACACATTTCTGTTTCAATATCTCCTGCTTTAATAGCAGGTCCGTTCCATTCCGCCAGTAACTGGCTTATTCTCGCTTCGGTCAAAGCTCCTTTTCTGAAATATTTCACTATCATTTTTTCACCTCTTTTATTAAGATGTTCAAAGAACAATTAAACTTTAATCATACTAGGTAAAAAGTATAATCATAGCACAATACTAGATGAAATATTAGTAAAATGCAAATAATTGTTAAGAAATATGATTTTTGTTATAATTAATCTATGAAAAAAAGAAACGATGAAAAAGAAGAAAAATTTAAAATAGCTTATGCTGTGAGCTTAATAACGCAAATTGGTGTGACTGTTTCGGTTATAGCAGTTTCATTTATTGGTTTTGGCTATTATGCTGACGGATATTTTAACACTTTGCCGGTTTTTGTGCTTTTTGGCGCAGTCTTGTCTTTCGCGTTATCAATGTTTGCAGTTTACAGGTTGGTTTTACCAGTAATGGATAAGCTTAAGAAGGAAGATGAAGAATAATAATTGAGTATAAAAACAAACATTGATTCAAATGTTTGTTTTTATGTAAGTCACAACTATACTAGAAATAAGAAAGGTTTCGGTGAGATTTAAGTAGTCTACGGATCTCTCCATTTCGTTATCACTCCAGTCGAGATGACAGCTA
>JAYEKL010000063.1:5448-46377 GCA_034660995.1 Patescibacteria group bacterium
AACATTGATTCAAATGTTTGTTTTTATGTAAGTCACAACTATACTAGAAATAAGAAAGGTTTCGGTGAGATTTAAGTAGTCTACGGATCTCTCCATTTCGTTATCACTCCAGTCGAGATGACAGCTACACATTCCTTCGAGATGACAAGTTTGTTTTATTTTCATTCCAAGTATAGTTGTCATTTCGAATCCCGATAGGGTGAGAAATCTGTAAGCGGATGAAATGTATTTTTTTAAAACAGGTATAGTGTGTTTTCAGATCTCTCCATTTCGTTATCACTCCAGTCGAGATGACAGCTATCAAAATTTTTTACGTTCCTTCTTGCCAGCTTTCTAGATAATTTTTTTGCGCTTCGGTAAGTTTGTCAATTTTAATATCCATTGATCTAAGTTTTAAATTCGCGACCACATTTTCAATTTCTTCACTAACGTTGTAAACTTTTGGTTCAAGTGTTGCTTTATTTTTAGCTACCCATTCTCCTGCAAGAGCTTGTGTTGCAAAACTCATATCCATAACAGAAGCAGGATGTCCTTCAGCAGCTGAAAGGTTAATAAGTCTTCCTTCAGCTAGAACAAATATTCTTTTTTTTATTCCGTCTTTATTTTTTAGGCTATATTCATCAACGAAGTTTCTGATATTTTTTGTTACATTTTCTGATATTTTTTCAAGACTTTTTAAATTTATTTCACAATCAAAGTGACCTGAATTGCAAATAGATACTCCATCTTTCATAACTTTAAAATGTTGTTCGTCTATAACATTTATATCGCCTGTAATCGTGCAAAATAAATCTCCTTTTTTAGCAGCTTCAATCATTGGAGAAACTTCGAATCCGTCCATTGCTGCTTCAAGAGCCTTGATTGGATCTATTTCTGTTACAATAACTTTTGCTCCTATTCCTCTTGCTCGGTCTGCAAATCCGCGTCCGCACCAGCCATAGCCGGCGACAACTACATTTTTTCCAGCAATCAACATATCAGTTGCTCTGATTATTCCATCTAGTGTTGATTGTCCAGTTCCATAACGATTGTCAAACATATTTTTTGTTTTAGCATCGTTAACTGCGACAATTGGAATTTTTAAGGCGCCGTCTTTTTCCATTGCTCGAAGACGGATTACGCCAGTTGTTGTTTCTTCCATGCTACCGATAATTTGTTTTATAAGTTCAGGATGTTCTTTATGAACTGTAGAAATTAAATCTGCTCCGTCGTCCATCGTTATATTAGGGCTATGAGCTATAACTGCTTTTAAATGTTTATAAAAAGTATTTGTGTCTTCTCCTTTAATGGCAAAAACAGAAATACCATAATTTTCAACTAAACTTGCCACTACATCATCTTGAGTAGAGAGGGGATTGGAAGCGCATAATGCGACATCTGCTCCTCCTTCTTTTAGGGTTCTAGCTAAATTTGCAGTTTCTGCAGTCATATGAAGACAAGCTGACATTTTTAGTCCTTCAAATGGTTTTTCTTTTGCAAATCTTTCACGAACTTGAGTTAAAACAGGCATATCGTTACTTGCCCACTCAATTCTTTTTTTGCCCGCTTGAGCAAGATTTTTATCTTTGATGTCACATTCCATAATTTTTAATTAAGTTAGTTGTTTATACTTATTAAACCTCTTACAATACTAATTATGCAAGAGATTTGTTAAAATTTTCTTCGTATCTTTTTTTAGTCTGATTAAAGTCAAATTTATGGTTTTGAGTTCCATGATTTTCAATTGCATAACAGGAAATAACCCCAGCAAATTCACCAGTAGTTTGGAGTGGCCAATCGTTTATAATTCCTTTTATAAGTCCTGCTCGATACGCGTCTCCCGCGCCTGTCGGGTCGGTTATACTTTTTGGTTTTGCTGGTTTTATTTTTAAAGTTTCATTTTTTGTTTTTATAATAGACCCTTGTTCTCCTAAAGTTGTTACTAAAATTTCAACTTTATTGATAATATCTTCTTCACTGTAACCTGTTTTTTTTAAAACCATACTTAGTTCATAGTCATTAGAAACAAAGATTTTCGCATTCTCAATACAATATTTTAAGTCGGTAGCGTCTAAAACTGGTATTTGTTGTCCAGGATCAAAAATATAAGGTATCTTATGTTTAGTATAAAATTTTGAAAAATAAATCATATCTTCCATAAGTCCTGGAGCTACTATCGCAAATGAATCTTTAAATTCATTTTTATATTTAACAGTTGATGAATTTAACATAGCTCCTGGGCAAAAAGCAGAAATTTGGTTATCTGTTTTATCTGTAATTATTGTTGCTAATGCTGTTCTGTCGTTATCAATAGAAGTTAAATTATTTAAATCAATTTTGTGTTTTAGAAGCCATTCTTTGTATGGGGTAAAATCATTTCCAATAGCAGAGAATACGGTGGATCTTTCGTCTAAGAGCGCTAAATTATATGCAATATTACCTGCTGTTCCACCAAAATTTTCATTAACTTTTTCAATAAAAAAACTGACATTAATATTATGAATTTTATTTGGCAGAATATGGTCTTTAAAATATCCTGGGAAATTCATTATTTTGTCATAAGCGATAGATCCTGACACTAAAATTTTCATAAATTATTCTAATTATATTATTCGACTTTATGGAGAACTATGCGCGAATATAGTCTCTCTGCGCACAACTTCTCCACAAGGTCGAAGAATATTATGGGTCAAAGAATATTTAGTAAGAATATAATTTGAAAAGCGTAGGAGTATAACAATATTTCAATAATAACAATTAAAATTTTCATTGTCAATTTCAATTTAATCTTTGACAGAGTGTTTATTTCATTGTAATATATCTAAGTATAGAGAAAGTGAAAGTAATTTGGGTAGGTACCAAAGCGGTCAAATGGAACTGGCTGTAAACCAGTTGGCTCTGCCTTCGGGGGTTCGAATCCCTCCCTGCCCACAGACAGTATTAAGCATTTAGTATTGAGTATTAAGCCCAATATTAAAACATTATAAAAAATATTATTTTATCTTAGTATCTAAACAACAAACTGATAATTATAATGGAAAAAAATAAAAATCTACCAACTCACATTGCCATCATTCCTGATGGAAATCGTAGATGGGCAAAAAAGCACAAGTTAGACGCATGGCTTGGGCATAAGAAAGGGGCAGAAAGTTTAGATATGCTAGCAGATGTTATAGTTGAATTAAGCATTCCGCATATTTCTTTTTGGGGGTCTTCAATGGATAATATAACAAAACGTTCTAAGGCAGAAGTAGAGTTTTTATTGAAAATGTTTAAAAAGAATTTTTTGGAATTATCTAAAAATAAAAAAATTCATGACAATGAGATTAAAATTAATATATTTGGAGACTGGAGAGAACAATTTCCAAAGGAGGTTTGTTCGTCATTGAATACGGCAATAGATTCTACGAAAAATTATAGTAAGTTTTTTCTTAATTTTTTTCTTGCTTATAGTGGGACTAATGAGGTTTTAAGCGCTATAAAATGTATTGTAAAAAGAGCAAGGGAAGATATGTCTTTAAAAATTGATAAAGATCTTTTAAAACATTGTCTTCTAACTAGTGATCTGCCTGCGGTAGATCTAATGATAAGAACAGGAGGAGAACCGCATCTAAGTGATGGATTTATGATGTGGGACACCGCCAATGCTCAATTGTATTTTTCTGAAAAACTTTGGCCAGATTTTGATCAGAATGATCTTAAAGAGGCAATAAAAGATTATACAAATAGAAGTAGAAGATTTGGTGGATAAGTATGGCGATTTATATAGTAGGTTCTATATTTGATTTATAATATTATGAAAAAAAAGAAATTGTTTTTAGCTTTTATTATTTTTGTATTTGCACTCGTTTTTATTGTAGTAGGGAGTTATTTTTATATTCAAAATGTTATTGAGAATCCTTATAATATTGAAGACAGCGAAAAACGAGAATTTATAATTCAAAATGGAGAGAGCGTAGAGCAAATTGCTGTTAATTTAGAGAGAGATGGACTTATAGTTGGAAAAGATTTTTTCAAGATCTGTGTGTGGGAGAAAAAAATAGCAAGTGATCTTCAAGCTGGAAGCTATGAGTTGTCTCCATCAATGACAATTATGCGGATAACAGATCTTTTTATTGGGGGAAAAATAAAAGGAAATGAAATTTGGGTCACTATACCAGAAGGATTTTCTAGCGAAGAAATAGATGAGAGACTTGCTGAGAGTGGTCTTATTAACAAAGAAGAATTTATAAATTTCGATAACAATATCCCACAAGATTTTTTGAATAAATATGAATTTTTAGAAGATGCTAGAGATGGTGAAAGTCTTCAAGGATATTATTTTCCTGATACATATAAGTATTATAGTGATTCATCAATAGAAGAAATTGCATCAAAAATGCTTAATAACTTTGATTTAAAATTAACAGATGATTTGAGAGCAGAGATTAAAAGTCAAAATAGAACTATTTTTGAAGTTATAATTTTAGCAAGTATTATTGAGAAAGAGGTTGGAGATTCCAAAGATATGAAAAATGTATCTAGTGTTTTTTTGAATAGATTAGAAATTGGGCAAGCGCTTGAATCTGATGCTACTATAAATTATGTAACAAAAACAGGTAGGGCACGGTCAACTTATGAAGATTTAGAAATTGAATCACCTTATAACACATATAAATATACTGGTTTTACCCCTACGCCAATCTCAAACCCAGGATTAGAAGCGATTAAGGCGGCAATAAGTCCAGAAAAAACTGATTATTTTTATTTTCTTACAAAGGAAGATGGTGGTGCGATTTTTAGCAAGACCTATCAGGAGCATTTAAAAAATAAATATAAATATTTAGGACCTTAATGTTTATTCATAAGAGTTTATTATAATAATTATTAATTACAAATATTATGCTTAAAGAAAAAAGACTAAGTCAAAAAAAAGTTTTATTTATAGTTGGAAGTAAAAATTTTAGAGATGAAGAATATTTTATTCCATTTGGAATACTACAAAAAGAAGGCGCAACAATTATCACTGCTAGTTCAGTAAAAGGTGGAGTGATTGGCATTGAGGGAGGAGAAGCTAGATCAACGCTAACGCTAGAAGAGGTAGTTGTGAAAAATTTTGATGTAATCATTTTTGTTGGTGGAGACGGAGCTAATGAATACTTTGAAAATAATGAGGCTCATAAGATTATAGGAAAAGCAGTAGTAAAGCGCAAAGTTTTAGCTGCGATATGTATTGCTCCAGTAATTTTGGCAAAAGCAGGAATTCTTAGAGGCAAAAAGGCTACAGTATGGTCAAGTCTTATGAATAAAAGTGGAGCAGAAGCATTGAAAGAAGCTGGATGTACTGTAGAGGAAAAAAGAGTTGTTGTTGACGGTAGAATTGTTACGGCTGACGGTCCAGCAGTTGCTAAAGAATTTACAGAAGCTATAATTGAAACTCTTTTAAAGAAAAATGAGGAGGAATAGGTAAGTTAGGTATTAAGTATATAGTATTAAGTATTAAGTATATGGTATTAAGTATTAAGCATCCCACTTAATATTTTTCGATTTACAATATTCTTCAACCTTGTGGAGAAGTTGTACGCATAGAAGTTATTATATGCAAAAGTTCTCCATAAAGTCGAACAATATAAATTGAATGTAGCAGACTATATATGTTAAAATGTTAGTATGTTAAAATGACTAGGGGATTGACCCCGTTACAAATTTTACATTACTGTTTCGTTGATATTAACTATCCTATTCGCTTGGGATAATTAATTTCCATTATACTTTCTTGTAAAATTTGGAACGTGGTTGACACAATCTTGATTGTGTATATAATATAGTTAAGTTATTCACAGACAGTAGGCAATCATTAAGTCCTGCCGAGAATAAATCAAATGTATTTGATTTGCTGTTGTCTGTGAGATTGCAGTTTTTTTATTTTTAAAAACATATTTATGTCAATTACAAAACAAGATAAAGAAAAAATAGTTAAAAATCTTAGTGATAAGTTTTCAAAAGCTAAATCTATTATTTTTTTGGGATTTAAAGGATTAACAGTTAAAGAGGATAATGAGTTAAGAAATAAGCTTAGAGGTGAAGATATTGATTATAAGGTTGCCAGAAAAACCTTAATTAAAAGAGGTCTAAAGGATGTAAATATTGAAGGTGCTGAGGATTTGGAGTTAGAAGGTCCAATTAGTATGGCTGTTTCTTACGATGATGAAGTGGCTCCAGCAAGATTAGCTAATGAATATGCTAAAACAAATAAAAAGTTAAAATTGCTTGGAGGATATGTTTCAAATAAATATTTAGATGTGGTGGAAATAAAGGCTTTATCGCTTTTGCAGGGAAAGGATCAATTGAGGGCTCAATTAGTAGGAACAATAAATGCTCCTGTGTCTGGTTTTGTAAATGTTCTAGCTGGCAATATTCGTGGATTAGTTAATGTCCTAAAAGCAATTGAGGATAATAAAAAATAATAATTTATTAATAAATTTTAATTTTAAAAGAAAGGAAAATAGTTATGTCAGATGAAAAAAAAGAAGTTGAAGCTAAAGAAGAGAAAGAAGTTTCAACAGAAGATAAAAAAGAAGTAGAAGTTCCTAAAAAGTTTCAAGATTTAGTAAAGCAGATTGAAGAACTTAGCGTTCTTGAACTTTCTGAGCTTGTTAGCGTTCTTGAAGATAAATTTGGAGTTTCTGCTGCAGCTCCCGCCATGATGGCTGCAATGCCACAGGCTGGTGGCGCGGGAGAAGCTGAAGAAGAAGAAAAATCAGAATTTGATGTAGAGCTTGTCGCTCCTGGGGACGCAAAAATTGCTATCATCAAAATTGTTAGAGAAGTAACTGGAAAAGGATTAAAAGATGCAAAGGATATTGTTGATGCTGCTCCTGTAGTTGTTAAAGAAAAAGCTCCAACAGCTGAAGCTGAAGAATTAAAGAAAAAATTAGAAGATGCTGGAGCAACAGTAAATCTAAAGTAAGCTCATTTGTATTTTAGAGATATAAAAACAAGGGATTAAACCTCCCTTGTTTTTTGTGATTTTAGGTATGGCCTTTTCTTATAATTCCCCTCTAGAGAGGGGGTTGGGGGTGTGTTAAAAAGCTTGTTACACACCCCTTACCCCTCTCAAGAGGGGAATAGTCTCCTGGATGGCCATCTGGATATTGCTGTTTTGTATAAGGTCACATTTATTATTTAAATCTCAATTTCAACTTCAAAAATTTTATCTCCATTTAATATATAAATCTTTTTATTTTTTTCATCTACAATGATGTTTTTTAGATTATCAAACTTATTGCTAATGTATTGTCCTAATAGTTCTCCGCTTATCTTGTTAAAAAGTACGATTCTGTTTTTGGCTGAATCTGTAATATAAAGATATTCAAATTCTGGTTTGGTGTAAATTTCTGATGAGCTAGAGATTAATTCGCTTGGACTTTCTGTTGAAAATCCTATTACTTTTCTGCCACGATTAAACTTATCAATTAATCCATTTGAATTTAAAAGATAAATAGATCCGTCAATTGCCATTGATATAACATCTTCAATATTTTCATTTTCTTTTTCAAACCAGGTTTTTCCTGATGCAAAACTATTTGTTAGTTTTTTGTATTTGTAAATTTGGTTTGAATCTAATAGATATAGAAAATTACTATAAGCGCTTAAATCTTTTAGTTTAGATATGTTTTCTGGAAGTTCTATCTCTATAGTTGAAAATGTTTCTTTGCTAATATCAAATATTCCCATTTTGTTAGAGTCTGTGGCGAATATAATTTCTTTGGTTTTTTCCATTGAAGTTGAAGCACTGCTTAGGTTTGCATTATCTTTAATTTTAATTTTAAAATCGGTTATATCTTTTTTAGTAAAGCTTATTCCGTTTAATGTTCCATTTTTTGAGTCAAATACAAAATACTTTTTGTTATCTTTAAATATTTTTTTAGGATCTTTAATATCTTCTATTTGATTAAAATCAATTATTACTATTGGGTCTTCTATTCTGCTTACAAGATCAATTATGTCTAATTGTTTTTGGATTTCTTCTAATAAAACAGAAGCTTTAGCAGACAGTTGTTTATATCTCTCTTTATCGTCTAGTGAGATATTTCTTGTATTTATTATATTTTTTGCTTCAATCAAAGATTTTCTTGCCTCTGGTTGATTACTTATTGAATCTATTTCTGCTTTTTCTATTTTGTTTTCAGCTTGAATTAATAAACTAGCATAAGCGCTAAATTTTTCATTTTCACTGTCTGTATAATTTTTGAATATTAATCCTCCTATAAAGACAAATGCAATAAGTACAAATGTGACTAGTATCAATT
This sequence comes from Patescibacteria group bacterium, assembly GCA_034660995.1. Classification (GTDB taxonomy): domain Bacteria; phylum Patescibacteriota; class Minisyncoccia; order JAHIHE01; family JAGLIN01; genus JAYEKL01. Next base: position 13,719 of record JAYEKL010000063.1, read on the forward strand.
TTTTTCTATTAGAGGATACCTTTACTTGTTGTGGAGATTCATCTTCAGATTTTGATTTTCTGACAAATTTAAAAATTGGAAGTATAATTTTATTTTTTATCAAAACAAAAATTTCTTTCAGCTTTTTTAGTAAATATTCAATTTTAGTTTCAGATTCTTCATCAAGTGAATCCATAAAATTGTTAGTTCTACTTTTTTCGTTTTGATGTTTTTCTTTAAATAATTCTAAATTTTTGTCCACTTCTTTTTTTACTTCTATTTTATCCGATGGTTCTTTTTTTTCATACTTATCTATAATATCTTCAAGACTGAGTTTTTCTTTTTTTGTGGTTGTTTTTGATGGTTGCAGAATTTCTTTTTCAGTTTTATTAAAATTTGCTGGATCTTCAAGTTTTTCTTGTAGGATTGGAATAGCTTCTTTTTCTTCTCTTTTCTTCTCGACATTTTTTCTTTGTGGTTTTATTTTAATTTGAGTAAGCTTTTCTTCACTTTCTTTTCCAATTTTCATAAGCAATAAGCCCATTGTTTTAATATCACTTTCTTTTTCAATGGAATCTTGAATAGTTTTTGCTAAATCTTCAATGGTCAAGGAGAAGGCTAGCTGTTTTAATTTTTCTATTGGAAATATTTCGAAAAGTTTAGGAGTGGCAAATAAAACAAGATCACCATCTTCTAATTCTCCATTGGCAATGTTAGTAAATGTTTTAAAAGGATGAGGTTTTTCTTCGTTGGTTATGTTCTTTCCTATGTCGGTAATTTGTTCATCTCTAATAAGGATAGTTTTGATTTTACCTGTTTGACTTATATGAAGTTCATTATTCATATACGCGCAGTATGTCATATTCAAATTTCCAATCCAATCTACATTTCCTTGTTCAGCAAGTTTGGAAAGTGTTGAATTTACTTTATGCAAGCTTGATTCCAAGCTTTCCATAGTTGATTTTCCTAAATTAGAGTTGGAATAAAACTCTTTCTTGGCAATTGAAACAAGAAGATTTATAAGATAGGAAGAATTTTCTGAAAAATCTACGATTTCTCCAACGATATATAAATTTCCCAATGATTGCTCTTCAATATTTTCGGGTTCATAAATAAATATATCACAAAAAGATTTTCTTTCTTCACTTGAAAAAACAATTTCTTTCAAGTCTATTTTTATTTTCTTATTTAAACTTGCCATTTTTTATTTTGTTATCACTATTAATGATTCACTTTTTTTATTATAATACTTTTAGATGTTTTAGACAAGGGAAAGGGAATTAGTATTAAGTGAACTAGTATTAAGTATTAAGTATTAAGCATCCCACTTAATATTCTTCGACCTTGTGGAGAAGTTGTACGCATAGAACCTTATTTCGCGCAAAAGAATATTATATACAATATTCCTTGACTCACAATATCTTTCTGTGACGCTAGTGCTTAATACTTAATACTGCATACTTAATACTAGTTCCCTTGTCATACTAATCCAAAAATTGTATAATGAAGACACGGTGCGATTTGGCTTGCTGTTTGGTAGTGGAATAAAAGAACGTTCAAACATTTCTAATCTCCAACCCCTAACTCCTAACCCAATATGTATGTCTGAAGTTTTAGAAAAACTATTTCGTTCAAAAGCCGAAGTTAAACTTCTTCGTCTTTTTATGAACAATCCCAATGAAAGGTATTTAATTTCTGAAGTAGCTAAAAAGTCAAAAGTAAACGTTTCCACAGTGCGAAAAGAAATTAATAATCTTGTGAAAATTAAATTTTTAGTTCAACGGAAAAAATCTGGAAAAACATATTATTATGCTAATCAAGATTTTGGTTTTTATGATGAATTAAAGAAATTGATTTTTAAGGCGAGTCCCACATCAGCTGATAGACTTGTATCTTTGGCAATGAGATTAGGACAGATAAGGTTTGTGCTTGTTTCTGGAGTTTTTTTAAATTCCGAAAAGAGTAAAATTGATATTTTAATTGTTGGTGAGCAGATAAACAGAAGTAAATTAAAAAGTTTTTTATCTAACACTGAAGCAGAGGTGGGTAAAGGAATTAATTATGTTTGCATGAGTACAGATGAATATCGATATAGAAAAGGAATGTTTGATAAATTTATAGTGAATATTTTTGAGAATCCGCATAAAATATTAATAGATAGAATGAAAAAAGATATCTAATTAGGGTCCCTCTCTCCGAAAATACGGGACGCGGCAAGAGTAAGTAAATAGTATTAAGTATTAAGTATTAAGCATCTCACTTAATATTCTTTGACCTTGTGGAGAAGTCGTACGCATAGAAGTAATTACATACAATAGTTCTCCATAAAGTCGAAGAATGTAATAAGTAGAGTCTGAATTTTCAATTTGGTATTTTCTCACTCAAGAAACTAATAATATTTGACTTGGGAGAGGACCAGTCTAATGCTGGGAATTTTAAGTTTAATAAATGAGTGTTTTTTTAAAAATGGCCAGGAGAAATAAATCTAAAGATGATTATTTTATTTCTCTTGATATTGGTTCGGAAGCTGTAAAGGCTTTAATTTTGCGAGTTGATAAAAAACAGGAAAAAGCTTTTATTATTGGTGTTGGCCAAGAATGTCAAAAACAATCAAATATACAAGGAAGTAGCATAAATGATGTTGCCGGTGTTGTTTTTGCTTGTAAAAAAGCGATAGATAGCGCTGTTGCAATGGCAAAAACAAGACCTACTAAAGTGATTATTGGGATGGGCGGAGAGTTTATAAAAACTATGACAGTAGAGGTTAATTATATTAGAAAGAATTTTAGATCCAAGATAGACACGAAAGAAATAAAAGATGTTGTTTGTCAGGCGAAACTTGATTCATCTAAAGAGATTGCAAAAAGAATGACGGAAGAAGATGGTCGTAATTCAGATATCAAGATTGCTAGCGCTGTTATTGCAGATGTTTGTATTGACGGATATATGGTGATGAGTCCCGTTGGTTTTAGAGGAACTGAAATAGAGTTGAGAATATTCAATTCTATTTTATCTGAAAAGAATCTTAAAATAATAAAAGGTATTGCAAAAAAACTAAATTTGAACATTATTAATATAATAGCTGAACCATATGCAGTTGCGATGTCAATAGGAATTAAGGAAATAATTAAATTTAACGCGATTCTTGTTGATATCGGAGGTAAGACGACTAATATAACTGTTATCAGTGAAGGAAATGTTAAAAAAGTAAAGACATTTGATATTGGAGGTAGAACTATTACAAAGGATTTAGCCAAAGAGCTCAATTTAAAATTTTCCGAAGCTGAAGATCTAAAAATAAATTATTCAAGCAAGCAAAATCAAAAAGACTTTTTAGATAAAATTAAAAAAGTATTTAATCGTGATTTTAGTACTATATTTTCTGGTATAGAGTTGTCTCTGGGAGAGTTTTCAGATTCTGGTTTATTGCCATTTAAAATTTTGTTTTACGGAGGGACAAGTCAGATTTTAAGTGAAAATGATATGGTAGACAAGTCTGTTTTGAAGAAAAAATTATCATTTCTTTCAAAAACAAAGTCAAGTTTTATAAATATTAGTGATATTTCTAATATTATTGATGAAACTAAAAAGGCAGGCAATTTACAATATGTGAATTCTATTAGTCTTGCTAGTTTTACATTTGATTTATCAACAGAGGAAGATTTGCTGAATAAAATATTAAGAGATGCTTAAAAAAATAAATCTTGATAAAGTAGGGATGAGGTATTGTTTTATTTCTACAGTACTTATGCTCTACTGATTTTCTTATAATTCTCTTCTAGCCGTGTCCCGTATTTTCGGGGAGAGAGGGCGTGTTAAATATTATCAAAAATTTATATAATTTTAAATCCTAAATAATAAATATGGAGAATGACAATCAAAATAAAATATATATAAGAGAGGATGAAGAAATTCCATCTATTGTAAGCAAAATCAAAAGGTGTTCAGAAAAAGATGTAGTATTAATAGTGCCTCGTAATGCGTTGATTTTAAATAACGTATTAAATCTTAAGATACTTAAAAAAGAAGCGGAGAGTTTGAGTAAAGAGATTTCAATAATAACAGCTGATGATGAGAGTGAGACGGAAGAAGAGAGCATCGGAATAAATTTTGATGTTGCTGGAAATGAAAAAAAGAGTTCTATTGATCCCATTGTAGAACCTGATGATCTTTTGAGAAGTAAAAAAGAAGATAAAACTAATTTCAATTCGTTGAATAATAAAAGGAATATTAAGGCAAGTCATAGAGGTAAGATTAAAATGTTTGATATAGTGAAAAAAGTAAATAATGTAGGGAGAGTTGATAATATGGTTCGTGAGCCTGATATCGAGAAAATGGATGATGAAAAGATAAATAATTACCAAGAAGACATTAAAAATAGTAGTGATAACGCTAAATTTCAAGTAAGGGAAGAAATAGTAAATTCTACAAAAAAAACAAAAAAGAAAAAAATAACTATTCTCTCATCATTAAACTCAAAAATGGTCGCGCTTTTTATTTTTATAAGTCTTGTTGCTGTTTCATTGGCAATGGCTATTATTCTTCCAAAGGCAGATGTAGGTATAATTTTAAAAAAGGAAGTCGCTGTATATGACTTTGAATTTATGGCTGATAAGTCTTTGAGCGAAATTGATATTGCTAATAATAAAGTTCCATTAAAGAAAATAGAAGTTAGTAGTGAAGAATCTGGAAGTTATTCAACTACTGGAATAAAGCATGTACAGGAAAAGGCGAGCGGAGAGATTACAATTTTCAATGAATATTCTTCAAGTCCATACAGGATAGTTGCAACTACAAGATTTTTGTCGAAAGAAAGCAATAAACTCTTTAGAATTGCAGAAGCTGTTACGATTCCTGGGTTTTCAAGAGTAGAAGGAGTGGATGTTCCTGGTCAAGTTACAATAAAAATTTATGCTGATGAAATAGGAGAAGAATATAATATTGGTCCTGATTCTTTTCAATTGCCAGGTTTGCAAGGATCAGCTAAATATACATCAGTTTATGCTAGATCAGTTAAAGCGATGTCTGGTGGAATGGACAAGGAAGTTACATATTTTTCAGAGAGTGATTATGCAAATGCCGAAGAAGAGCTTGCAAAACTAGTTGAGAAAAAAAATGAGAAAGATTTTTCGGAAAAAGTTTCTGAAAATGACTTTTTATTAGAAAATACAAAAAAAGAAGAGAAATTAGATGTTAGCGCTGATGTTAAGGTTGGGGATATTGTTGACAATTTTCAAATAAGCGTTAAGGCGAAAACAAGTATTTCTCTGATATCAATATCTGATTTAGATAAAATAATAAATGAAAAGATCAATTCAAGATTAGACACTAATAAAGAGCTTTTGGATGATAGTAGAAGCTATGAGGTTGGTGACATTATGGTAGGTGAGGATGAAAAAATAATAATGCCAATCCATATTAATCAAGGTTTAATTGTAAAAATTGATATTGATAATTTAAAAGAGAATATAGCTGGAAAAAGTGAAGCAGAATTGAATAGCTATTTTAGCAATATGGACGGAGTAAAATCTACAGATATTTGTCTTTGGCCTTTTTGGGTAAAAAATATTCCTTCGTCATATGAAAAAATCAATATAGCTATTGACATAAATAACCCTGTGTAGTAGACTAGATAAGTGAGTAATTGATTATCTTTACTCTTCTTGTTTTATCTTTAGATAATCGAAAAATTTTAATAACAAAATCTTATTAAAAAATAGTTTATTAAAAAAATCATCAATGATAGACTAACTAATTGGTACTAGTTACTTTTTTGGTTGTTAGTTTGTGATGTGTTTATATTAAGTATTTATGAAGGAAATAGTACAAGTAGAAGGAACTGTTATGGAAACACTTCCTGGGACAAAATTTAAAGTTAAAATTGATGAAGGTCATGAATTATTGGCCCATATTTCTGGTAAGATGAGAATGAATTATATAAAGATATTGCCGGGAGATGATGTTATTGTAGAAATGAGTCCTTACGATCTAACGAAAGGAAGAATTGTAAAAAGAGGATGATTTTATAATAACTGCAGGTTAAGGCTAGTATCAAAGTTAAGAGCCTAATCTAAATTCTTATTGTTTTATAAATGTTTTTTTATTGTCAAACTGTTAAATTGTTAAATTGCCACAAGCGAGTAAAATGCGTGACAATTTAACAATTTGACACTGTGTTGATTTTTATTTCTATTATCAATGGAATTAAAATCTATGATATTTCGATTTTATGCAAGCCTTAATCATATAATTATTTAAATATAAAAAATGAAAGTTAGAACTTCAATAAAGAAATTTTGTGATAAATGTAAAATAGTAAAACGCAAAAGAAGACTTTATGTTACTTGTGAGAATCCCAAGCATAAACAGAGACAAGGGTAACGCAAGTACAAGGCTTAAGTATTTTCTTATGCCCTTTTGTGTTTTATATTTTTAGTGTGTAAATTAGGCTCTGCTGATTTTCTTATAATTCCCCTTTAGAGAGGGGGTTGGGGGTGTGTTAAGAAGCTTGTTACACACCCCTTGCCCCTCTCAAGAGGGGAATCCCTACTTAAATACTAAATACTATAAGTGTATGCCAAGAATTTTAGGAGTTAATATCCCAGAAGAAAAGAGAATAGAGTTTGCTCTTACTTACTTAAGAGGTATTGGAGTTTTTTCTAGTAGAAAAATTTTAAAAGAAGCTGATATTGATATTAATAAGAGAGCAAAAGACATTACTTCTGAGGAAGTGGGAAAAATTCAAGGAATTATTGAAAAAAGCTATAAAGTAGAAGGAGAACTGAAAAGAATTGTTATGATGAATATAAAAAGGCTGAAAGAAATAGGATGTTATCGTGGAACAAGGCATGCAAAAGGTTTGCCTACTAGAGGACAAAGGACAAAAACTAATAATAGAACTGTAAGAGGTAATATAAGAAGAACTGCTGGTAGTGGAAGATCAAAACTTGAGAAAACATAGAATTAAATTGTTAAATTGTTACGCGTAAAAACTGTTTTTATTGCGCGATAACAGCTATAAGCAATTTAACAATTTAACAGTTTAGCAATTTAATTTAAAAATATATGGGAAAAAGAAGAGTAATAACAATCGGCGGAAAAGAAAAGGGAGGTTCAAAGACCTCAAAGTCGGGAGTGCCTAAAAAAATCAAAAGAAAGAATATGCCTAAAGGGCAGGTTCATATTAAATCTACTTATAACAATACTATTGTAACCTTAACAGATTTAAACGGTAATGTGGTTGCTTGGTCAAGCGCTGGACTTTTAGGTTTTAAAGGAGCAAAAAAGGCAACACCTTATGTTGCAACTACTATCGTTGGTTCTTTATTGGAAAAAATAAAGAAGATAGGGCTAAGAGAAGTTGAGGTGTTTGTAAAAGGTATTGGAAGTGGAAGAGAATCTGCGGTTAGAGCAATTGTTGCCAACAGTATTGATATTGTTTCTATAACTGATATAACTCCAATTCCTCATAACGGTTGCAGACCTCCGAAGCCGAGAAGAGTATAATAGTAGAATTTGGAATAATGTTTAAAAATTAGAAATTTAATTATTATTTAAAAATTACAAAATTAAAAATTAAAAATTTTCAATTATGGCCAGAGATTTAAGTCCAAAATGTAAAAGATGTAGAAGGGAAGGAAAAAAACTTTTTCTGAAAGGAGATCGTTGTTTTAGTATAAAATGCGCTATGATAAAAAGACCTTATGCTCCCGGACAGCATGGACAAGCTAGAAAAATGGGTTTGTCTGAATTTGGTATTCAATTAAGAGAAAAGCAAAAGGTTAAAAGAACTTATGGCATTTTAGAAAAACAGTTTAGAAAATATTATGAAATGGCCAGTAGAATGAATGGTGACGCCGGAGTTTTATTATCTACTCTTCTTGAAAGAAGGCTAGATAATGCTGTTTATCGTCTTGGTTTGGCTAGCTCTAGAAATCAGGCTAGACAGCTTGTTAATCATGGACATTTTTTGTTAAATGGAAAAAAAGTAGATATAGCATCTTGTCTTGTTAAGGAAGGTGATGTTATTTCGTTTAAAAAAGAAAAAGGATTTCATTTTGAAGAAATAAAAAAAATATTAAAAAATCATCAGGCTCCTTCTTGGATGTCTTTGGACGCGCAGAAGGTTCAGGGAAAGATTGTTTCTAGCCCGGTTTTAAGTGAAATTGACACTAATGTTGATGTTCATTTGATTATTGAATATTATTCTAAGTCATAAATTTAATAAAATAAAACAAACAAAAATATGCAAAAAATAACATTACCAGAAAAACCAATAATAATAAAACAAGATGGAAATTTTGCAATTTTTGAAATAAGGGCTTGCTATCTTGGCTATGGATCAACTATTGGGAATGCTTTGCGTAGAGTTTTACTTTCTAGTTTGGTTGGATCTGCTATAACATCAGTTAAGATCTCAAATGTAAACCACGAATTTTCTACAATTCCTGGAGTGGTTGAAGATGTTGTTGAGATAATTCTTAATCTAAAAAGAATAAAATTTAAAATGCACACTAACGAACCTGTAAAACTGAGTTTGAAAGTAGACAAAGAAGGCAAAGTAAAAGCTTCTGATATAAAAATGAATAGTGATGTAGAAATAGCTGATAAAAATGCTTATATAGCAACTGTAACTGATAAGAATGCTAAGTTGGAGATGGAACTAAAAGTAGAAAATGGTGTTGGCTATATGCCAATTGAACAGCAAGGTGATGACAAGCTTGAGATCGGCAATATAGCGATAGATGCGATATTTTCTCCAATAAAAAAAGTAGTTTATCATGTAGAGAATATGCGTGTTGGAAAAATGACAAATTATGAAAAATTAATTTTTGAAATAGAGACTGATGGGAGTATGGCGCCAGAAGAAGCTTTTAAAGAGGCGACAAGATTGCTCGTAGAACATTTTAATTTATTTAGAGAAGTAATTGATCAAAAGACAGAGATAAAGAATAAAAAAGCAGAAACAGAAAAAAATGAATTATTAGAGGAAGAAGAGGCTGCAAAGAAAGAAATTGAAAAGAAAAAGAAAGAAGATAAAGATCAACAACGAAAAGAAGGTAGCGAAGAAATTCTAAAAACACTTATTGAAGATTGTGGTATATCTGCTAGGATTTCAAGGATTTTAACTGAAAATAAAATAAAAACTATTAGCAAAATATCCAAAAAGTCAGAAGATGATTTAAAGACATTGCCAGGAATGGGAGATAAAGGAATCAAAGAAATTAAAAAAGTTTTAGGAAAGCTAGGGTTAACTTTAAAGAAATAATTATCAGACTCACTGAATCTAACATAAATTTAATAAATAGCTATGAAACATAAGTCAAAAGGAAGACAATTTAAAAGAAATAAATCGCAAAAAAAAGCTTTGATGAAACATTTATCAGAAGCAATTATATTGCAGGAAAAAATTACGACTACTACAGCTAAAGCGAAGGAGCTTTCTTCGTATGTGGAAAAATTAATAACAGTAGCAAAGAAGGATAATCTTTTAGCAACTAAGGCTATTCACAGTAAGTTATCTGATGAGGCATCTAAGAAGATATTGCGGGAAATTGCCAGCAAATATAAAGATAGAAACGGAGGATATACAAGAATTATAAAAATAGGTGAAAGAAATAGTGATATCGCTAAAATGTCCGTTATAGAGTTTGTTTAGGCTCTGCTGATTTTCTTATAATTCCCCTCTAGCCTTGTCCGCCTTGGGAGGGAGAGGGGGGTTAGTTGGTGTGTTAAAAGCTTGTTACACATCCCTTGCCCATCTCGAGAGGGGAATAGCCATTATTTGAGGAAAATAACGAATCTGTCTGTAGTAATACTGTATATATTTTTTAAGACAATTTAGCAGTTTAGCAATTTAATATTAATCTTTATGTCAAAAGAAAAAAACGACAAAGTAGAAAAATCAACTCAAGGAAATTGGCATATTTTTGACGCGTCTGAAGAGAATTTTGGTAGGATGGCATCAAAGATCTCAATTCTGCTTAGAGGAAAAAATAAGGCAAGTTATACGCCTCATATTGATGATGGGGATTATGTTGTAGTTATTAATACCGATAATTTAAAGTATTCAGGAAATAAAAAAGACGGAAAAATTTATTATAGTCACAGTTGGTATCCTGGAGGATTGAAAGAAATTACATTGGGAAATCAAATTAAAAAAGATTCAAGGATAGTTATTAAAAAAGCGGTTTATGGAATGTTACCTAAGAATAAATTGAGGGATCAAATGATAAAAAGACTAAGAATATATAAAGATAAAAATTATTTAGAAAAAGATAAATTTAAATAAATTTAAATAAATTATGAGTGAAGACAATAAAAAAAATGGCAAGTATATTTACGCAACTGGAAGAAGAAAGTCTGCAGTCGCGAAGGTTAGACTTTATCAGAATGTTAAAAAGGATAAGATATCAGTAAATGATAAGGACTACAAAAAATATTTTTCAGATAATAGCGTTCTTATTAAAAAAGTTTATTCTCCAATAAAACTTCTTGGTTTAGAAGATAAATTTGATATTTCAGTAAAGGTTTCTGGTGGTGGAATAAATGGGCAAGCTGAAGCAATAAGACTTGGGATAGCAAGGACTTTACTTATTTTAGATGAAGAATATAAAAAAGAATTAAGAGCCTCTGGTTTTCTTACAAGAGATCCAAGAAAAGTTGAAAGAAAGAAACCAGGATTGAAAAAAGCAAGAAGAGCTCCGCAATGGAAGAAGAGATAATTTGTTTCATTTTCTTATTAAAAAAACAAAAACCATTTTATATGAAAATGGTTTTTGTTTTTTCATTTTAAGTCTAATGATTCACAATATCCTTCAACCCACAATATACTTCAACCTGAAATATTTTTCGACCTTGTGGAGAAGCTTGTTCGCGCATAACAGTATTGAAGTACGCTGTACAAAATATCGCTAAGATAAGTAATATATTAGCTTAGCGTTTTGCTTAATACTTAATACTAGCTACTTGATATTAATATGTAAAGTTGACCAAAACCAGATAAAAGCTATAATAAGAATAAGGATAAAATCCTTTTTTGAAATTTGGTTTTTGAAAGAAAAATTAACAGAATTTATTCAATAAACAAAAAATTCATAATTTATAATTCATAATTTTTTATTCATTTTCATGACAAGCGGACAGCGAAAAATAAAAAAAGCATTTATTGTTTTAATAATTTTGTCTTTTTTAATTGTTACTTATAAAATAATTTTTCCAAAAGTTCCTGAACCGTGTTTTAATGGAGTTTTCGATATTGGAGAAGAGAAGGTTGATTGTGGGGGATTTTGTACTAAAGAATGTCCTCCGCCTCTAACACCTCCGAATGTTGATGAGATTGAAGTTGAGTGGGTAGAATTTATAAAGGATGGTGATGATAACTATGATTTAATTGCGAAAATTACAAATAAAAATTCTTCTTGGGGTATTTCTTCAATGAATTATATATTTGTAATTTATGGTGACAATAATAAAATAGTAAGAACGTCAAAAAATGAAACTTATATAATGCCAAAAGGATTTTTAAAAGAAAAAGGAGCAAAATATATAATTGAGGATAATTATAAATCGGATTTTGATATTAAGAAAGTTGACATTAAACTATCTAAATATAATTGGAAAGAAATAAAAGATCCACGAGATCTTTCTGATTTTGGTGCGAAAATTATAAATGTTAAAGATAAAAAAAGTGGGTTTGTCACAGATGGGTCAGGGTTCTACTATGTGTTTGGGGTGACTAAAAATACTTCTAAATACAGTTTTTATAGGGTTGACATTGATGTTATTATATATGACACAAGTGGTAAGCCACTTGCAGTTGGAAAAACAAATCAATGGACTGTGCCTGGTGGAGAAGGATGGGAATTCAAAATTTTTTGGAATGAGCCGTTTTTAGAGAATGTTAATCGTTCTGATTACAATATTGAACAGATTGATTATGAAGCTCAAACAAATATTTTTGATTCAGAGAACTTTATGAAAGATTTTGGAACTGGAGAGAAATATATGACTCCAATGTAGAAATTAGTGTTAAGTATTAAGTATTAAGGTTTTTGTTGCATGAATATTTGAATTTAACTTATTTGAACCATTTTTGCAAATTAATATTTTTTTAAAAATTGCTTAAACAAACTAGGATTTATTATTCATATAATAAAGTAAATAAAGTCTGCTGATTTTTTTATAATTCCCCTCTAGAGAGGGGGTTGGGGGTGTGTTAAAAAGCTTGTTACACACCCCTTGCCCCTCTCAAGAGGGGAATAATCGGTAGTCCCTAAGTATAAAATATTAGGCTTAATACTTGATACTAAATACTTAATACTAATCCGTGATGAATTTCAATCCATTCGGGAAAATAGATAAAATATTGTTTATTGCTGTTGTAATTTTAATCTCTATAGGCTTAATAATAATTTTTAGTACATCCTATAGTTCTACCGGAACGGATTTTATGAATTTCAGAAAGCAATTTGTTTTTTCGGTGTTTGGAATTTTTTTAATGATGGGCGCAAGTTTTTTTGACTATAGAGCATTAAAAAACTATACAGGTATTTTTTATATTTCTGCCTGTTTTATTTTATTTGCAGTCTTGTTTTTCGGATCATCAATTCGAGGTACGACTAGTTGGTTTAGCCTTGGTTCTTTTAATTTTCAACCTGCTGAATTTGTAAAAATAGTTGTTATAATTATAATGGCAAAATATCTTGCTAAAGAAAATAATTTTTTTAATAATTTTAAAAAAATAATAATTTCTGGGATATATATATTTTTACCTGTTTCGCTTATTCTTTTTCAACCTGATTTTGGTAGTGCTCTGGTTTTGATTTTTATTTGGTTCTCTATGCTTTTTGTGGCTGGAGTAAACAAGAAATATATGATGTCAGTTTTGTTTGTCGGATTATTATTATTTACGGCTAGTTGGTCATATACCTTAGAAGATTATCAAAAAGATAGAATTACAACCTTTATTAATCCTCAATCAGATCCGTACGGAGCTGGATACAATGTTATTCAGTCAGTGATAGCAACAGGTTCTGGAAGAATTTGGGGTAAGGGCTTGGGATATGGTTCGCAAAGTCAGTTAAATTTTCTTCCTGAAAAACATACAGATTTTATTTTTGCTGTTGTTGCCGAAGAGATGGGTTTTATAGGAGTTTTATTTGTTTTTGGACTTTTTGGAATTATTTTTTATCGTCTTTTTAAAATTGTTCGTGAATCACAAAATAATTTTGGAAAGTTATTAGTTTTAGGAATAATACTTACGCTTGTGTTTCATATAGTTATAAATACTGGAATGAATATGGGTATTATGCCTGTGACTGGAATTCCACTTCCTTTTATAAGCTACGGCGGAAGTTCGCTTATAAGCTTTTTAATTATGATAGGGTTATCTCAAAGCGTCTATATAAAAGGAATAGGGTATAAAATTGAGAAAGAAGATTCATAGATAATTGTTATATTGTTAAATTGTTGTTCTGTTTACTGGTTTAGGAGCAGAGTTTTTTTATGTATTCTGATAACCCACAATTTCTAATCCCTAATTTCTAGTTTACACGCTCAGTCTCTTGACATAATCTTATTTATAGTGTACGATAAATCGTTATTCTTAACGAATTAATATTATGAAAAAAGTTTTTAAATTGGTAATATTTTTAGTTTTAGTGGTTTTAATATGTAATACTGCTAAAGCTGTTAATATAGTTCCTTCTGCTATTATAGGGAATACTATTCAAGATGAAAATGATACTATTGTTATCACTTTTAATGAGTCAGTAACAGCTGCAGATGGAAATTGGTCTAGTAATGAGTTTACTTCTATTAAGAGTCCAATCGGAGTGTCTTTATCTTTGACTAACGCATCTTTTGCTTATAGTGGCAATGTTTTAACAATTACACTGGATTTAAATACGGATAACGCCTATCTTAAAAATGGAAATATTATTGCTGTAACTCCCGCTCTAGAAGCTATAGTTGACAGTACTTCTAATTTTTTACCAAATAATGAAGTACGAGGAACAATGGCAGTAACTGGAGATACTAGCGCTCCAATGGTAGCTTTGACTTATGACCCAGATAGAATAGTGGAATATACTGATTTTATAACCATAACTGCAACTTTTAGTGAGAGCTTGGAAGAATCTTCTCCATGTCCGTCAATTGCAATTAATACAGAAGGAGATGGAAGTCTAAGCAGTACAAATATGTCTAAGGTTTCTGAAACGGTTTGGACATATATCTGGGAAGTCCCAAATGGTATTGACGAAAATGGAGTTGCTACTATTAATATTAATGCTACTGACTTAGCTGGAAATTATAGTCAAGTTGCTGCAAATAACACAAGAAATGTTAGTAATAGTTATGATGCGGTCAGTCCCAATATTATTGATGATTTGGAAGTTTATGCCACTACTAGCAACACTGCGACTTTAATTTGGAAGGCGCCGGGAGATGATGGTGATATTGGCGTAGCCTCAAATTATGATATTAGATATGCATTATCGCAAGCTGAAATTTTGAATTGGTATGCTGCCACTCAGGTTAATAATGAGCCAAAACCTCAAATTGCCGGAACAAATCAAACTATAACTGTAACTAATCTTGATTCAGACGCGACCTATTATTTTGCTATAAGAACTTCAGACGAAGCGTTAAATATATCGTCACTGTCCAATATTGCTGATGGAATTACGCTAAAACCGTTAGACGAGACTGCTCCAGATGTTGTGACAGATCTAATAGTTTCTTATGTTACTTCAAATTCTGCTGTTTTAAGCTGGATAGCGCCGGGAGATGATCGTGATATTGGAACTGCAACGAGCTATGATATTAGATATTCATCTTCGCGTTTGTCAACTTTAAATTGGTATGCCGCGACACAAATTAACAACGAACCACAACCGCAAATTGCCGGAGCTAATCAAACTGTAACAGTAAACGGACTTGATGCTAATGCGACTTACCATTTCGCTATGAAAACTTATGATGAAGTAGAAAATGTTTCCGCAATATCTAACATAGTCAATGGTACTACCTTAGAGTTAGTAGATACTGTTACTCCTGATGTCATTACAAATTTAAAAGTTTCTCGTGTTACTTCAAACTCTGCTGTTTTAATTTGGACAGAGACTGGCGATGACGAGGATATTGGAACTGCTTCAAGCTATGATATTAGATATTCAGAAAAGCCTATTAACGAAGTTGTTTGGTCGTCTGCGAATAGACTTAATCGTTCGATTAATCCATACATTGATGGGGCAAATCAGACTGTTACTGTTACTGGACTTGATCCAGACACAATTTATTATTTCGCCATAAAAGTTTCCGATGAAGCATCAAATGTTTCAGAGTTATCTAATATTGCAACAGGGACTACTTTAAAATATCTTGATAGAGTTGCGCCAGAAAGAGTGCGTGAATTTAATATAACAAGCTTATCAAAAATAAATAGCACTGCTGTTATAACATGGGTAA
Source organism: Patescibacteria group bacterium (assembly GCA_034660995.1). GTDB lineage: Bacteria > Patescibacteriota > Minisyncoccia > JAHIHE01 > JAGLIN01 > JAYEKL01. The sequence continues at coordinate 29,169 of JAYEKL010000063.1, forward strand.
ATCCTGCTAATAAGGATTTTTCTAATGTGTTATTGATTAGAAGTGAAGATAAATATCCTTCACATATTGATGACGGAACTGTAATCTATAAAGGAAAAGGTAGTATTTTTAAAGATACTAAAACAGAAGATGAAAAAGTCTATTATTATAATATTTATTCTTTTGATAATGACGATAATTATTCATTACCAGCGCAGAAAGTGTTTTTTTCTAATAATACGCTTGTAAAAAAACGCTATGAAGATAAAATTTATGTCGTGATTAACAGTGAAAAGCGCTGGATTCCAACGCCGGGAGTATTTAATAGAAATAGATATAAATGGGAAAATATTTATGAATTTTATGATAATATTATTGATACTATAAAAACTGGTGAACATATAGAGGATGATGAAGAAATAAAACTTGTTAAAAGTATGAACAGTTCGCGAGTTTATCTTATCAAAGGATACAGAAAAATATGGATTAAGACTATGAACGCATTTGTTGGCAGTGGATATGAATGGAAAAATATTATTGATATGGATATAAACGAGATAAGGGCTCACAATGATATAAAATTAATAAAGGAAGAGAATGATTATCGTATTTATTATGTTCATAGTGAAATTGGAATGAAAAGACTTATTCCAAATATGATAACGTTTTTGTCGTATCCTTCAAGTAAGTGGGAAGATATTGAAATAGTAAGTAGAGCAATAGCGGATAGTTATGAAAATATAAATCTAATTAGAAGATTTGATGATTGTAATGTTTATCTTCTTGAGAATGGAGTTAAAAGACGTATTATGTCGCAAGAGGTTTTCAATGCAATGGGTTTTGATTGGAATAAAATAGCGGAAATAAATAATACCGAATTTAGCCAATACGAAACAGGTCAGAGTATTTATTAGAGACTAGAAATATAGTTTTAGATTGTAGAAAAACGTTTTTGTCATCTCAATCCGCCGGCTGGCGGAGAGAGATCTATAAGCTAAACAAGTCTCATTTAAACCTTTCTTATTTCCTGTATAGTATAGCTTACAGACCTGCCTGTCCGGCAGGCAGGTTTCTCACCCTATCGGGATTTGAAATGACAGTTACAAAAACTTGTCATCTCGACTGGAGCGATAGCGAATCTCGAAAAAATGCGTTGATGTCATCTCGACTGGAGCGATAGCGGAATGGAGAGATCTGTGAACTGATTAAATCTCACATAGCATAGTTCTTAAATTTCTCACCCTATCGGGATTCGAAATGACAGTTATGAAAAGTGTTCTTTTACACCCTAAGTCTATTTTGCAACGGCCGTTGCAAAATAGACTATATTTATGAAAGTTTTGGGTATAAAGCAATAAAAGACGATTATGAATCGTCTTTTTTGTTTTACAATAACGATAGTTTGTGCTATTGTGAAAACGTTGTATGATTAAAATTAATTCAATATATCAAAAAATATGACACAAAAAAACGAAGATTTAATGGACAAAATAGTTTCACTTGCTAAAAGAAGAGGTTTTGTTTTTTCTGGAAGCGAAATTTATGGCGGTTTGGCGAATACTTGGGATTACGGACCTGTCGGGGTTGAATTGAAAAATAACATCAAGCAGGTTTGGTGGAAGTTTTTTGTTAAGAGTAGAGAAGATGTTGTCGGAATAGACGCTGCGATCTTAATGAATAGTCGTGTTTGGAAAACATCTGGGCATGTGGCTGGATTTAACGATGCTCTTGTTGACTGTCGGGCTTGTAAAGCAAGAATCAGAGTTGATCATTTAATTGAAGACAGTTTGAATATGAAGGCTGAAGGGATGACCACTGAAGATATGACGAAATTAATAGAAGAAAATGATATTAAGTGTCCAGTTTGTGGAAAAAAAGATTTTACAGATGCCAGAAAATTTGGTCTTATGTTTAAAACTTATCAGGGAGTGACGGAAGAAGATAAAAATATAATTTATCTTCGTCCTGAAACAGCGCAGGCGATGTTCGTAAATTTTAAAAATGTTTTAAATTCTACACACAAAAAAATTCCATTTGGCATAGCGCAAATTGGGAAAGCATTTCGCAATGAAATAACACCTGGAAATTTTATTTTTAGAACAGTTGAATTTGAGCAGATGGAACTTGAGTATTTTATTGATGAAAAGAATTGGGAAGAATCGTTTAAATATTGGCAAAAAGAAATGGCAAGTTGGCTTGATCATATTGGCATAAAAAAAGAAAATTATTCAATAAGAGAGCATGATAAAGACGAGCTTTCGCATTATAGTAAAAAGACAATTGATTTTGAATACGATTTTCCATTTGGAACAAAAGAGCTTTATGGACTTGCGTATCGGACTAATTTTGATCTAACAAGTCATCAAAATTCAAGCGGGCAAAATATGGAATATTTTGATACAGAAGGTAATAGAAAATATATCCCACATGTTATTGAGCCGACATTCGGAGTTGATAGAACTATTCTCGCGGCAATGGTTGATGCTTATTGCGAGGAAGAAGTATCAACGGCAAATGAAAAAACAGAGACACGAGTGGTAATGAAATTCAATAAAAATATCGCGCCAGTAAAGGTCGCAATTCTGCCTCTTAGCAAAAAAGAAAATTTAAGCAAAAAGGCAAAATATATTTTTGATTTACTAAAGACAGAATTCGCCTGCCAATACGACGAATCACAAAGCATTGGCAAGCGCTACCGTCGACAAGATGAGATCGGCACGCCGTATTGTGTGACGGTTGATTTTGAGTCGTTAGAAGATGATGCGGTGACGGTGAGAGATAGAGATACGATGGAGCAGGAAAGGGTGAAAGTTGAGGAATTGGTAGGATGGTTGAAAGATGTTTTTTAGAGTGTAAGTTTTTGGTTTCTTAGAGTTTTAGAGTCATTAAAATGTGTTAATGTCATTCAGTATGAAATAAATTCAGAGTCTGTCCTGAATTCAGTTCAGGAATGACAACTATACTTTTCGATTAAATTGAAAACTTAATAATCATAATATAATATTAATATTATGAAGAAAGATAAAACATACTATATTTATATTATAGCAAACATTACTAACAATGTTTTGTATAATAGTAGAAAAATAATTTACATTGATGATCTGGAATTTAATTCGCAAGGCTGTTTTTGCCAGAAGAAGTAAAAATTGACTTCTTTCTAAAATTTAGTATAATTTAAATTAGGATAATCAGGATTAGGATAATTCAAATTATGAAATTTATAAACAGGGAAAGAGAATTAGAAGCGATAAAGGAAAAATTAAATTCTGAGAATTTTGAATTTTATGTTATTTATGGGCGAAGAAGAATTGGCAAAACAGCTCTTTCTCTAATAAGTGTGAAAAATAAAAAAGCCATTTATTATCTAGCGACCGAAGAAAACAATTTGAGAAGATTCAAAGAAGTTGCTTCTAAATTAATTCCAGAAGTAAAATACGCCGAAGAAGATTTGGAAGCGATTTTTAGTTTTTTGAAAAATAAGACAATAATTATAGACGAGTTTCCAAATTTGATAAAAGAAAATCCAAAAGTTGTTTCGGAAATGCAAAGGATTATAGACCTTGTCCTAAGGGAAACAAAAACGAAACTGGTTATTTTAGGGTCGTCTATATCTATGATGGAAAGCAAGGTTTTGAGCTATCGCTCTCCTTTGTATGGAAGAAAGACCGGACAGATAAAACTGAAACCTTTGAAATTTTCGCAAATGAGAAAGTTTTTTCCCAAAGCGTCCGCGGAGAGAGCGGTTGAAATTTTCGGTTTTGCCGACGGAGTTCCTTTTTATTTGGAAAAAACAAAGTATCCCTTTTGGAAATATTTGGATAAAGAATTAAAAAGCGTAGATAGCTTTTTAAAAACAGAAGTTGATTTTTTAATGAAATATGAATTTTCAGAAACAAGAACTTATAAAAAGATTTTAGAAGCGATTGCTCTTGGGAATACCAAGTCAGGTGAAATTAAAAATCAAATCGGATTTAAAAAAACAGATATAACTCCGTATTTAAAAAATTTAATAGAAACGGAGTTCATTGAAAGAGATGTTCCTCTCTTAGAATCCGCAAAATCAAGAAAGGGAAGATATTATATCAAAGATAATTTTGTGAATTTTTGGTTTAAATTTATTTATCCAAATCGCAGTTTTATGGAAGAGGGAATTTTTTCCGCTGGTGAAATAAAAGAAAAGTATAACGCTTATCTCGGCTTTGTTTTTGAAAAAATTTGCCGAGAATTCTTAATTGAAAAAAGGAAAAAATTACCGGTTAATTTTTCAAAAATCGGTAGACAGTGGGGCGCGATTCCCGGCGCTGAAAAAAGAAAGAATCAATATGAAATTGATCTGCTTGCTTTAAACGATAAAACAAAGCAAATTATTTTTATAGAATGCAAGTGGCAGAATTTAAGAAAAGGGCAAGCGAGAAATATTTTAGAAGAATTAAGAGAGAAAAGCGGTGTTATTGAATGGAACAATAAAAAGCGGAAAGAATATTTCTGTTTAATGGCGAAGAAAATTGAAAATAAAAAAGAGCTGAGAAAAGAAGGATTTTTAGTTTTTGATTTGGAGGATTTTTGATTTTTGTTAAAATATGTTTTCCAAATTGGAAAAAAAATGATAGAAAAATAATTTACCTGCCAATATGACGAATCACAAAGCATTGGTAAGCGCTATCGCCGTCAAGATGGAATTAGCACGCCCGTATTGTGTGATGATTGATTTTAAAAGTTTAGATGATAACGCAGTAACAGTGAGAGATAGAGATACGATGGAGCAGGAGAGGGTGGGGATTGGGGAGATAAAAAAATATTTAGAAGAAAAATTAAGATAGATGTATGAGCGAAATAATTATAGTTAAATTATTGTTTGTCATTGGTCCTATTATGCTTATTACCATGGTAGTGTTTTTAGCTGGAGTATGGCGCAATAAAAAAGCAAACTATTATAAAGAATTGATGATAAATAATATAATTTGTACGACAAACTTTGAAAAAAACAAATATGGAAATTTAAAAGGCATTTATAATAATAAGAAAATATTAATAAAGTTTTATTTATTTGATATATATGCTATGCCAGAAAATTCATTTACAATAAATATTGAAACTAATTTTTATGATGCGTCAAAACAAGCATTTGTTCCTAAAACATATTTTATTTTAAAGCAAAAAGAGTCATTTTTTAATTTGAAGAAAAAATCAAATGTAAATTCTAATGATTTTGAAAATAGTTTTAATGTGAATAATAAGTATAATTTATCATTTGATAATAAAATTAAACAAAAATTAGAAATTCTTTTAAAAAACAAATATTTTAACGCTTATACAAAATTAAAAGTTCAATCACCATCTAAAAGTCATGTTCAAAATAGAGGAAAAGTTGTTTTTGAAAAAATAAACAGTAAAATCAGTAAAAATTCTGATTCTCTTAAAATGGCTATGGATATTGTGGTTGATATAGCGAAACAGATGGACGAGATGAAAATGGGGAGGTGAAAATTAGGATTAAAGTGTTTTGAAAACAGACAGAGCATATTATATTTATATCACAACAAACATTACTAACAATGTTTTGTATATTGGAATAACTAATAATTTACCAAAAAGAATATACGAACATAAAAACGGTTTGGTAAAAGGTTTTTCTAAAAAATATAAAGTTAACAAATTAGTATATTATGAGAATACAAACGATGTAAATTCTGCTATTGCGAGAGAAAAGCAATTAAAAAATTGGCATCGGGAGTGGAAAATGAATTTAGTAGAAGCTAAAAATCCAGGATTTGTCGAGTTATTTATAAGTTGATATGTTATGCTTGTCATTCTGAACTTGTTTCAGAATCTATAGTATATTACAGTAAATTAACCTACAAATCACAGACTAAGTGTAGCAGTCAAAAGATCCTGAAACCCGCTATCCAGCAGGCACGGCAAGTTCAGAGCCTGTCCTGAATTCAGTTTAGGGATGACAACTATGTTTGAGTTGAGCCTAGGTTGTACTATCCAAAGATTGGGGGGAGTAAGAATTGAGGATTTGGTTGTAGTAACAAAAACTGGATGCAAAAATCTTACAAAATTTCCGAAGTTTTTGGAGATAAAATAGAACAAATAATTTCTACCCGGTTTTAGCTGATTTTCTTATAATTCCCCTCTAGAGAGGAGGTTGGGGGCAGGGTAATTCACTCTTGACAAAATAAACCTGTCATTCCGACCGGAGCAAGCGAGGCACGAGCGAGCGGAGTGGAGGAATCTGTAAACACAATTATGTTTTGCTTATTTAGCAAATTACATTTTATCCGCTCACAGATCCCTCGGCTCCTATCGTTGCTCGGGATGACAAAAATGAGAAGATTTTAGGAGGAGTGAATTACCCTGGGGTTGGGGGTGTGTTAAAAAGCTTGTTACACACCCCTTGCCCCTCTCAAGAGGGGAATAATTGGTAAAATAAATTTATAATTAATTTAAAAAACAATGACAAAGAAAACAAACACAATGACAGTTAAACAAATTTATGATCTGGCGGTTAAGATGGGCGTTAAAACGGATTTTAGATCTAAGGAGGATATGGAAGATCTTCTAAAAAGAGAAAAAGATAGTTATAATAATCTTAAGAAGGAAGAGAAAAAAGATTATAATATGGAAAGATTGGTAAATCCATATTTGGATTCTGGTATTCTTAATTTAAGTTCAGACAAACCAGTTAAAAGAATATTATCTGGAATAGATATGGATGAGGCAGAAATATTACTAGCGGATAGGCTTGGTAATATTGACCTTGCTTTAGGACATCATCCTCTTGGCAAGAACCTTGCGAATTTAGATTCAGTAATGCATCTCCAAGCAGATCTTCTTAGCCAATATGGTGTTCCGATAAATATTGCTGAAGGACTTTTGAAAGAAAGGATTTCAGAAGTTAGCAGGGGAGTTTCCCCGATAAATCACAATAAGCCCGTTGATATGGCTAGGATTTTAAAAATTAACTTAATGAACACTCATACTCCTTGTGATAATATGGTTGCAAAATTTTTGGACGATAAAATTAAAGGGGCAAAAATAAAGTATGTATCTGATTTGCTTAAATTATTAAAATCAATTCCTGAATATAATATTGCTATAAAAAATGGAGCTGGACCACGCCTTTTTTCTGGAAGCGAAGATAATCGGGTTGGTAAAATTGCTTTAACTGAAATTACTGGAGGCACTTCGGGGTCAGCAAAAATTTATGAAAAAATGGCTCAGGCTGGAATTGGAACAATTATTGGAATGCATATGTCCGAAGAACATAAAAAAGAAGCAGAAAAAGCTCATATAAATGTTGTAATTGCTGGTCATATTTCTAGTGATTCTATTGGAATGAATTTATTTTTAGATGAATTAGAAAAGAACGGTATTAAAGTTATTCCTTGTTCAGGATTAATTAGGGTTAAAAGATTTAAATAATATACAAATGAAAAAACTAAAAATTAAACAAACTACTTGGAATCTAAAGCCATTATTTAAAAGTGATAATGATCCTCAAATCAAAAAGCGGAGAAAAATTGTTGATAGTGAGAGTTATAAGTTCATAAATAAATGGAAAAATAGGAACGATTATCTAAAAGATCCAAAAATTTTAAAGCAAGCTTTAGACGAATATGAAAAGTGGCTATATCAATATGGCGCAATGGGTGATGAAGAGGTATATTTTGCTTTACGCTATTATCAAGAACAAAATAATCCAAAATTAAAAGCTGGACTTAGTATCGCGCAAGATCTAGGAAGTAAAATCTCAAATGATATCCGGTTCTTTATGTTGGGAATTGCAAGAATTCCGAGTAAGAAACAGAATAAATTTTTAGAATACGAAGGGTTGAAAGACTATAAGCATCTTCTTGAAAAAATATTTAGTGAATCTGAATACTTGTTAAGTGAAGAAGCAGAAAAGATCTTAAATTTAAAATCAGGACCTGCTTATACAAATTGGGTTAATATGACCGAAGGGATCTTATCAAAGGAAACTAGGAAAATATTTGATGAAAATGGCAAAAGAAAAAATAAGAATTTTTCAGAAATATTAAGCTTAACAACTAATAAAAAAAAGAATGTGCGTGATGAAGCGGCGAAAGCGTTAAATGATATATTCTGTAAAAACGGTGATGTTATTGAAGCTGAAATGAATTCTATAATGGCTGATAAAAAAATAGATGATGAATTGAGAGGTTTTTCTAGGCCAGATTCAGCTATGCATCTTAGTGATGATGTTGATAGTAAAATAGTTGACAATCTTGTTTCTGTTTCTGCTAAAAGATTTGATATCTCAAAAAGATATTATCGCTTAAAGGCCAAATTGTTCAAGGTTAAAAAACTTCAATATCACGATTGTAATGTTGAATATGGAAACGCAATAAAGAAATATTCATATAGAGAAGCAGTCAACATTGTGTTTGATGTTTTTTCTAAAACCGATCAGGAATTTGCTAACATTTTTCAAAAATTTATTGAAAATGGTCAGGTAGATGTTTATCCAAGAAAAGGAAAAGGCGGAGGAGGTTTTTGTTTTCATCATTTAATGTCTCAGCCTACTTTTATATTGTTAAATTATACCGGAGAATTAACAGATGTATTTACTTTGGCGCATGAATCAGGACATGGAATAAATAATGAATTAATGAAGAAACAGAATAACGCTCTAAATTTTGGCGGTCCTCTTTTTACGGCAGAAATTTCAAGCAAGCTGATGGAAGCTATTTTGTTTGAAGAAATATTGAATGAAGAAGATGAAGAATTGCGTTTAGCCGCAATGATGATGAAGCTAAACGATCAGATCAGGCATGTCTTTGTGTCAGCAGCTAAAAACAGATTTGAATCTGAATTGCATTATAAATTTAGGGATAAAGGATATTTAGCAAAAGAAGAAATAGGTCAACTACATAAAAAGCATGCAATGGAATATATGGGAAATTATGTTAAACAAACACCAGGTTCAGAAAACTGGTGGATGCACATTTCTCATTTAAGAGTATTCTTTTATAACTATCAATATAGTTCTGGTATTTTAATAGCAGAAACGTTAAAAAGTCGTCTTAAAAAAGATCCAAATTTTATTAAACAAATAAAGGAATTTTTATCTACTGGTTCTGCATTTTCTCCTAGCTACATATTTAAAAATATGGGAATAAACATTGAGAATAAAAATTTTTGGAATAAGGGGATCAATGAAATTGAGGAATTGCTTGATAGGACAGAAAAATTAGCAAAAAAAATAGGAAAAATATAATTGTCATATAAATGTTTTTAATATGTTAATAAATTTATTATGAATATCCCAGAAATGCCAACAAAAATGCCAACAAACGAGATTTTCAACAAAGAGCTTAATGAGCGTGTTGGTATAGGCGAAAGAATAAGTTTAGAATTGAGGGATGTACCTGAAATAGATTATGAAAACTTTGATTCTATAAAAGATGAGATGATTCAAAAGATTGGAATTGAAAATGAGGAAGATTTTGTGTTGCTTGAATCAATGATGGGATTGAGACTGAATATAAGTAGAAATATTGAAAGAGTTAAGATGATTAATGGCAATAATAAAGATAAAGATATTTTTAGGAACTATGCGATAGAAGATGCGGAGTGGATGGATTTAATTGCAGAACATATTACATCTATTAACAACGATTCAAGTTTAAAGAAAAAAGAGAAACTGGATAAAATTCACTTATTTTGGAAAGATTTAGAAAGAGCGTATAAGGATTTTGAAATATATTATAAGGATTTTACTGCCTCGTTAAAAGAAGATAATCTTGATTTTGATTGCAAAAAAAATGGAATATTGGGTCAAGTGGCAGCTGAAGATCTGGTGAATGGTATAAACGAAATTTCTGAAGAACTAAATATAAAAGAAATTAGCATAAGATCGTCAACTTCTAAAGAAGATGTTGATGAAAAAATTGATTTTTATGTTAGCATTGAATATCTTAATGGTTTAACCAATACAATGCCATGTCAGGTTAAAGCGCATAAAAATACGTCTTATACTGGAAGATTTATACTTGATAATCTGATAACCAAGGTTACAAAGATATCTAATGACGAGTTGAAATTATCGCGCGATATAAAAGTTCCCTCTGCTGCCGAAGAGCAAATAATTAAGGATTTAGAAATATTTAAGGAGAGGGCTTTAACAGAACATAAAGAAGGTTTATTTATTATAATTCCATATGGAAAGGCGGTTTATAGAAAAACAAAGAGAAAGGTGGAAGAAGTAGATCTGTTAGGGGAAAATGGTCAAGCTCACGAACGTTTAAAAGAAGCGTTTGTGTCACAATTAAAAGAAAGAAAGGTTTTAGATCTTAAGATTTAGCGCGCAAGTTTTAAATTTAAGACAGTGTGAAAATATTGACAAGATTGGCTAGTGTGATAAAATATTAATCTCAACCAAAGTGGAGGTGAAAATGAAAAAAAATGATGATGTACTAGAGCTTAATTGTTCGCAAGCGTTAGAAATTATTGAAGAAATCGGTGAAGGGCGTGTTGTAATGCATCCTTTAAGTTTTAGTGCGTTGAACAACCATATAAGTGGCTGTTCAGAATGCGCCAAAAGATTAATCGAAGCCACAAAAAAACAGAGAGAATAACTCTCTGTCTTATTTTTATCTGTTTAGGATAACAGTTATATGTGGTTGTCATTTCGAACGGAGAGAGAAATCTATAAACTATACTATGCCAGAAACGAGGAAGGTTTAAGTGAAACTTGTTTAATTCATAGATCTCTCCATTTCGCTATCGCTCCAGTCGAGATGACAAGTTTGTTTTATTCTTATTCCAAACATAGTTGTCATTTCGAATCCCGATAGGGTGAGAAATCTGTAAGCGGATAAAATGGTTTGTTAGGAATAAATTAACTTGAAAACAGAGGTATAGTGTGCTTACAGATCTCTCCATTCCGCTATCGCTTCAGTCGAGATGACATCTACGCGTTCCTTCAAGATACGCTATCACTCCAGTTGAGATGACATCTACGCACTCCTAACTTCTAACCTTCTAATTCAAACTACCACATTAATTAATCTTCCTTTTACGAATATAATTTTTTTAATTTCTTTTTCCTCAATCCATTTTTTTAATTTTTCACTTTCAAGAGCGATTTTTTTTGCTTCCTTCTCTGAAATATCTGCTGGGACTTTAATTTGGTCGCGGAGTTTTCCGTTGACTTGAATTACGAGCTGAATTTCACTATTTTTGGTAAGCTCAGGATCAAATTCTGGCCAAGATTGCAGATGAATACTTTCTTTTTCTCCAGATAATTTCCATAGTTCTTCTGTAATATGCGGAGCAAAGGGGGAGAGGAGAATTAAAAATATTGGATATTGGATATTGGATATTGTTTTTTGTTTTTCCATTCCATTTGCAAGAATCATCAATGAACTAATTGCTGTGTTGAATTTTAAATTTTCTATATCTTCAGTAACTTTTTTTATTGTTTGATGTAATAATTGTTCTATATTTTTATCTTGTAGGGGCGCAAGATTTTGCGCTCTCTCATTGTTTGTAGCAACAAGTAGGGACGCAAAATTTTGCGTTCTCGTTTTATCGGGGAACACAAGATTTTGTGTTCCTACTTTGCTTTGCATTCCCCAAACTCTTTCTAGAAATCTGTTCATTCCAATTAAACTATGTGTGTTCCATGGAATTGCATCGCCATATGGACCCATAAACATCTCATAGAGTCTAATTGTGTCTGCTCCATATTCTTTGATAACTTCATCGGGATTTACGACGTTACCGCGCGATTTGCTCATTTTTTGTCCATCTTCGGAAAGTATCATTCCATGCGATCTCCTTTTTATGTATGGCTCAGCGGTATTCACATATTTTAGATCAAATAAAAACTTGTGCCAAAAACGAGAATAAAGAAGATGCAAAGTTGTATGTTCCATTCCGCCGTTATATAGATCAATAGGCATCCAGTGTTTTAATTTTTTAGACGAAGCAAATTCTTTATTATTTTTAGAATCTATATATCGCAAAAAATACCAGCTTGATCCAGCCCAATTTGGCATTGTATCAGTTTCTCTTTTTGCGCTATTACCACATTTTGGACATTTCACATTTACCCATTTATCAATTTTTGCAAGAGGGGATTCACCCGTATCCGTCGGTTCGTAATTTTTTACTTCTGGTAATTCAAGCGGCAAGTCTTTTTTAGATAATGAGATATTTTCAGTTATATTTATTTTTTCAAATTCCCAGCCAACAAGTCCGTTTTTTTGAATTCTATCAACGTAATCTTTTGTAAAACTGTAAGTTTTTTTCAAGTCATCTAATTTATTTATTTTGATTTCCGGAATAATATTTTTTATTAAATCTTTTTTTTCAAACAGCTCTTCCAGATTTTTGAAATTATAAACTGTCTTTATTTTTACAATTTCAAAATCATCCGTGTTTTTATTATTTATCTTTATCAGATCACCAATTTTTATGTCTCCGAAATATCTTTCTTTTTCTTCAGGATTTAAAGCTCTGGTTTCTACGGTTTTTCTGTCTGCGATGATTTGATTCCAAACATTATCATCTCTAAAATTAAGCTCCATCTTAATTTTAAATCTCCTTGAACCACATTCTTTACACTTCACAATCGGAATCGGTTCGCCCCAATAATGCTGTCTCGAAAAAACCCAATCTCTTAATTTATAATTTACCGCCTTTTTGCCGAGTTTATTTTTTTCCAGCCATTCGGTTATTTCTTTTTTAAATTCAGCTGTTGTAAGTCCATTAAATTGTTCTGAATTTATGGCAATTCCGTCTTCTGATAAAAATTTTTCCCCATTTTGAAAAATATCCCAATGAATTTCTAATTCCGACAAATTTATAAAATCCTTTACCTTTTCTTTTTCTAGCCAAATGCCATTATGGTTTTTTACCTCCTCTTTTTTTGGTTCTATAAAACTGTTGTCTAATAATTCTATGTAAATACAATTTCTTTTCAAATCGCAACGATTAACATCTTTATGCGCCGCAAAAAAACGACTGTAAATTGTATTTCCAATTCTTTTAACAACACGCATATTTTGATAACCGGATTCTTCTTTTGCTTCTCTAAGAGCTGCTTCTTCAGCACTTTCTCCTTTTTCAATGCCACCGACTACAAAAGTTTTCCAATCATTTTTACTTTTACTCCAGTCTAAGCAAAAATATTCATCTTTTTCCCAGTGTTTAATAATTACATCCACAACTTCTCTTTTTGTATTTTTTTTGTCTTTCCTGATTTTATTTTTACCCTCACCAATAAATAATGGCGCTATAACTTGTCTTATCTCCAACCCAAATTTTTTCGCAAACTCAAAATCCCTTTCATCATGCGCCGGCACCGCCATAATCGCGCCCGTGCCATAAGAAGCCAAAACATAATCCGCGATCCAAATTGGAATTTCTTCGTTATTAATCGGATTTATCGCTTTAATCCCTTTCAATTCAACCCCCGTTTTTTCTTTTGCCAAATCAGTCCTGTCTAAATCAGATTTTTGCTTAGCTTTTTCAATATATTTTTTCACTTCTTCCAAATTCAAAATTCTAGATTCCAAATTCTTTATCAAATTATGTTCAGGAGACAAAACCATATAAGTACATCCAAATAAAGTATCGGGTCTGGTGGTGAAAACTTCAATAAATTTTGAATTTTGAATTTGTAATTTTGAATTTATTTGTAATTTGGAATTTGTAATTTGGAATTTAATAGTCGCTCCTTCCGATTTACCAATCCAGTTAATCTGCTGTGTTTTAATTTTATCTAAATAGTCAACTGTTTCTAGGTCTTTAATCAATCTGTTTGCGTATTTTGTTATTCTAAGCATCCATTGTTTCATAGTCTTCTTTTCTGTTGGCGCGCCGCATCTTTCGCAAGCATCATTGACAACTTCTTCGTTTGCTAATCCTATTTTACAGTCGGGACACCAATTGATTGACATTTCCGCTTCATAAGCCATTCTTTGATTATCAATGTATTCTTTTTTCTCATTGTCGTTTAAATCTTTTGGAATTTTCAATTCTTCAATTGGACATGCTTTGTCTAATTTTTCATCATAAAAACTGTTAAACAATTTTAAAAAGATCCATTGTGTCCATTTATAATATTGTGGATCAGTTGTATTGATTTCACGCGACCAATCAAAACTAGGACCATAGCTTTTGATTTGACGAGTGAAGTTTTTAATATTATTTTTTGTTACGATTTTTGGATGAGTTTTTGTTTTAATCGCAAAATTTTCTGTTGGCAAGCCAAAAGCGTCCCAGCCGATTGGGTACATAACATTATGTCCGTCCATCCTTTTTTTTCGCGCGACAATATCAATCGCAATATGACTTCTCAAATGTCCAACATGAAGCCCAGCTCCAGATGGATAGGGAAACTCAATTAAACAATAAAACTTTTTCTTTTTAGAAAAATCTTCCGCTTTATAAATGTTACTCTTGTCCCATTCTTTTTGCCATTTTCCTTCAATTTTTTGAGGGTTATATTTTTGCATATAAATTCAAATATTATAATAAGCTATCTAATGTTTTCTATATCTTTATACCTGGTTATTTTATCTAAAATTTTATCTTTAGTTTTATTTATTTTTTTAAATGGAAGATCAATATCATTTTTTATTATTGCCAAATCAAAATAATATCGTAAAGTGCCCAAAACTCCCACCTTTTCCAGTTTACGAGAAGATGTAATTACTTTTTTTTCTGGTAAATATTTAACTTTGCCTAATAAATTAATGTCTTTGCTCAGCTGAACATCTTCCAGCATACTGTCTTTAAAGCCTCCGACTTTTTCAAATTTGTCTTTTAAAATGCAAGTATTAAATCCAGGAAGGGTCGCGCAATCAAGCTGAGAACGCATTAACAAATAACTGTTAGTTATCTCTTCGGCGAAAATAAGATTCGGTGACTGTCTAGAAAATTTAAAACTCGTTGAAAGTCCTACGAGATGTGGAATTTTTCTAAATTTTCTAAAAATAAATTCAATATAGTCTGGTAAAATTTTAGTATCGGCATCAATAAAAACTAATATTTTTCCTTTGGCGATCAAAGTGCCGGTATTTCTTGCGCAGGAGGGAGTTCTTTTTTTCGAAATGATTATTTTATCAGCGTATTTTTTGGCAATTTCAATTGTTTTATCACTGCTTTTACAATCAGAAACGATTATCTCATAATTCAAACCTGTTTTTTGGTTTTTAATTGATTTTAAAGTTGTCTCAACATATTTTTCTTCGTTATATGTTGGAACAATAACTGAAATATCTGTTTTTATTCTCATTTGTTATTTATTTTAAAATATATTATATGTATTTTTTAAAGAGAATCTTTTATTTTTTGCAGATTAAATAATCTAATTGCGTTCTCACTTGTCGCTTTCTCAATTTCCTCAAAATTTGTATTTCTAATATGCGCGATCTTTTCGGCAACATATTTAACAAGAAGCGGTTCGTTTCTTTCTCCTCTGTCGGGAACTGGCGCAAGATACGGACAATCTGTTTCAATAAGGATTTTATTAAGTGGCATATTTTCTATGACACGATATATCTCTGGTTTGTTTCCTAGTTTAGATTTATCCTTGTAATAAGTGATAATTCCTGTAAAACCGACATAAAATCCAAGCTCTAAAAATTTTTCCGCAATTTTTTGGCTAGCTGTAAAACAATGAATAACGCCACGCCAATTATCTGTTTGATAGCTTTTTAAAATATCTATCAGGTCGTTATAGGCATCTCGGCAGTGAATAATAAGTGGCATATTGTGATTATCAGCTAATTCAAGTTGTGATCTAAACGCTTCTATTTGTTTTTTTTGTGGTGATAAATTTCTAAAATAATCAAGACCAATTTCTCCGACAGCAATAACTTTGTAATGTTGAACCAAATCTTCTAGTTTTTTTAAGCTATTTTTATCAACCGAATCTGCGTCGTGCGGATGAATACCTGCGGAAGCGAAAATATTTTCATTGTCATTGGCAAGCTTACAGCTTCTGATACTTGATTTTAAATCACATCCAACATTGATCATTTTTTCTCCACCAGCCTTAAAAAACCGTTTTATAACTTCTTTACGGTCATCATCAAATTCTTTAAAGTCTATATGAACATGGCTATCTATCATAATTGGTTTAATTTATTATTTAATTAAATCTTCTTTGCTTCACATATTTTCTGGATTCATTTCTTCTTTTGTCATGATTTAATTATAGTTGATTTAAAGCTTGATCTTTATTATTGTAAATCTACTTGGCAAACATTGTCAATTTCTATTCTTATGCTATATTGGTTTTAAAGAGGGATTCTTTATGAGTAAAAAGAAAATAATAAGTTTAAGAAGCATAAAAGACACTTTGATTTTTCGTGTAATAGCACCAAATTTGCCAACAATAGCATTTTTAATTGTTATTGCATTCATTATTGCTTACATTACCAGAAGTTAAGCGCGGGAACAAAATCTCGCCTTTTTTTATTTTTATTCCAGATTTTAATCCGCCCCATATTTGCGCTTCTTTTAAGGTTTTATTTAATTCTCCTTTTTTTTCTTTTTCGTCCGCAAATAATTGCGCAAAAATTTTCATTGCAGTTTCTGGCATAAACGGATATATCATCCAAGCGATATGGCGCAGGCTTTCTAATAAATTACAAATAATCTCATCTTTTTTCTTTCCTTCTAATTGCCATGGTTTTTCTTCTTCAATATATTTATCGCAAACACTAATAAATTTCCAAATAGCATTTAAAGTTTCGTTTAATCTAAATTTATTTAAAGCATCTTCATATTCTTCCCAAGTTTTATTTGTGGTTGTTTGAAAATTAGAAATTGAAAATTGATTGGAAATTGGAAATTGGAAATTGGAAATTTTAGCCATTGATATAATCCTTGCTGTCAGATTTCCTAGTCCATTTGCTAAATCTGCCTGATAAACTTCTTCAAATCTTTCATAAGAAAAATTACCATCGCCATTAGAAGGAATTTCTTTCAGTAAATAATATCGCAAAGCGTCTACTCCATATTTATCAATAACTTCAAATGGATCAACAATGTTGCCAAGTGACTTGCTCATTTTTTGTCCGTCAGATGTGATAAAGCCGTGAATAAATATTTTTTGAGGTAGTGAAAGACCAATAGACATTAGCATTGCTGGCCAGATAGCTGCATGAAAACGCAAAATGTCTTTGCCGATGACGTGGATATCGGCAGGCCAAAAATCAAGTAGAGGCTTAGCCTCCAGGTT
>JAYEKL010000063.1:46387-52142 GCA_034660995.1 Patescibacteria group bacterium
TATAGCGCCAGCCAAAACAAAATGTCGTGGATACCCCCCCTGTTGGGAGGCAAACCCTCTACTTGATTTTTGTCCATATCCCAAAACAGAGATATAGTTTGTTAGCGCGTCGCACCAGACATACATTGTTTGAGTGTTATCATTAGGAACTGGCACGCCCCAATCAAGAACATTTTTGGGGCGGGAAAAACTAATATCTCTTAGTCCAGATTTAATTATATTTAAAGTTTCGTTTTTTCTTGCTTTTGGCAAAATCTCAAGTTCGTCTGACTCAATCTTTTTCTGAATTAATTTTTTATATTTAGAAAGTTTAAAAAAATAGTTTTCCTCTTTAATTTTTTCTGGTGTTTTTTGATGATAAGGGCATTTACCATCAACTAAATCTTTTTCTGTTAGATATGCTTCACAGCCGACACAATAATATCCCTCGTAATTTGATTTATAAATATCTCCCGTTTCAACCAATTTATTCCAGACCTTTTGCGCTGTTGGCCAATGGCGAATTTTGTCAGTCGTACGAATAAAATCATTATTAGAAATATTAAGTGTATCTAATAGCAATTGAAATTTAGCTGAGTTTTTATCAACAAATTCTTGTGGTTCTACTTTATTTTTCAATGCAGTTTCTTTAATCTTTGAACCATTTTCATCTGTACCAGATGAAAAGAAAACATCCTCGCCTTTCATTCGGTGATAGCGCGCCAAAACATCTGCTTGGCAGGCCTCCATTGCAAAGCCAATATGCGGTGTGGCGTTGGCATAAGCGATTGAAGTGGTTATATAGAATTTAGTTGGTTTTGGTATTGACATATTTTTTTATATGTATTAAAATTTTTTATATGGAGGTAAAAATATATGAAACATCCTTATGAAGATAAAACAGTAGAAACGGTGGAGGCAGAGATCTTGAGAGAAGCAAAATGTGGGAAGTTTAAAGACTTTACCTTTGAGATGCTTAAAATGCGATTAGGTGAAACCTGTATGTATGAGACTTTACAGAAAGCTTTGGAAAGTTTAATACAAAAAGGAAAAATTGTTCAAAGTGACGATAGAGCAATTTACAATCTGTCAGAGCAAGCAAATATAAAGGAGATGGCTGTAATGGAAGATAAAATACTGGAAGCAATAGTAGAATCTGAAGTAACAGGAATAACAATTGAGGAAATTATTGAAAAAACCGGGATAGACAAACAAGAAGCTTCTTATCTTCTTTTGTTCTTGGAAATAGAAAGGAAGGTCGTTGTAAGATATATACATGGAGATGGTTTTATAATAGAGGTATATTGTCTTACCGAAGAAGAATACCAAGATCAAATACAGGTTTTCTTGTGGAAATTTTTTTTTTCAGGTCATCATGAACAAAAAGTCTAAGACTACTTTTAAGGAGATATCCACTTCCAATTTTTATTGGAAGTATTTTTTTATACTCACTTGCTTAAATAGGGTCTGCTGATTTTCTTATAATTCCCCTCTTGAGAGGGGGTTGGGGGTGTGTTAAAAAGCTTGTTACACACCCCTTGCCTCTCTCAAGAGGGGAATTATCGGTAAAAATTACTAGCCCTTAAATAATCTTGTATAAAATATTATTTTGTCTTAGTGTATTACTAAGACAAATTCACCCTTGATTTTGTCAGCAGTTATTTTTTTTGTAGCTTCGTCAGGTTTTCCGCGATAGATCGTTTCGTAAATTTTTGTAAGCTCGCGACAGACAACAATCTCTTTTTTGGGGATATATTCTTTTAAACTTTCTAAGGTTTTTATAATCCTATGCGGTGATTCATAAAAAGAGACGGTTCTTTTTTCTTCTGCCAGATTTTCAAAAAATGTCTGTCGTCCTTTTTTATGCGGAACAAAGCCTAGAAAAATAAAATTATCAGTTGGAAATCCAGAAATACTTAAAGCAGAAATAACGGCAGAAGGACCGGGAATCGGAATAATTTTTACGTTAATATTATTTTTAACTAAATGCTCAATTAGCTTATTTCCTGGGTCAGAAATTCCTGGAGTTCCTGCGTCACTGACGAGAGCTAAGTTTTTGTTGTGTTCTAATAGGTTGATTATCTTATTAACTTTATTTAGTCTACTGTGTTGATGATAGCTAATTGAAGGTGTACTAATTTCGTATTTATTAAGAAGTCTTTTTGTTTTTCTAGTGTCTTCGCATAGAATTAAATCTACCTCTTTCAAAATTCTCAACGCCCTGAGAGTTATATCTTCAAGGTTTCCAATTGGTGTTGCAATTATATATAGGCTAGGCATATTGGGTTAGGGGTTAGAGGTTAGAATGTTTTAGGAATTAGACTTTCGTAGTTGTCATTTCGAACGGAGAGAGAAATCTATAAACTATACTATGCCAGGAATAAGAAAGGTTTTGGTGAAATTTAATTAGCTTACAGATCTCTCCATTTCGCTATCGCTCCAGTCGAGATGACATCTACGCGTTCCTAACCTCATACCTCCTAACTTTCTAGATTTTCTTCCTTATGGCTATAAATATCTTCAAGAATAATAGAAGCGATTATTGTTACGGGTATTGCCAGAATAATTCCCAAAACATCGGCTATTTGTCCTCCAACTAACATTGCGATTATAATTACAACAGGATGAAGCCCGACTGATTTTTCCATAACTTTCGGAACTATTAAATAATTTTCAAGCTGTTGAATTACAAGATATAGGACAAAAACCAAGATAGCAAGAATGGGGGAGATAGCAAATGCAATAATAATAGCAGGAATTGATGAGAGCGTTGGTCCAATATACGGAATAAGCTCCATTGAACCTGCTATTATCGCCAAAACTAGAGCATATGGAACTCCTAAAATTGTTAGACCAATAAATGATAAAAATCCTACAATTAGTCCAAGGAAAAGTTGTCCCATAAACCATTTGCCTAGCTTAACTTCAATCTTTCTAATAACTCTTAGCGCTTGAGGGCGAAATTTAACGGGAATTAATGTCTTAACAAATTTCTCAACTCCATTTTTCTCAACGACAAGATAAAAAGATATTACAATAATAAGTATTACCGTTAAAACACCTCCTAAAAATCCAATAATACCAATAACGATATTAGACGTTATGTTTTTTAAAGACTTACTTGCTTCAAATAGGATATTTTGAAAAGGTTCTGATATCTTATAATCAAAAGACTTTTCAAGTGTTATATTCTGACTAGAAATTATATCATAGTCAAGACCGACATTTTCTAAATATATTGGAAATTTTGAGGAAAGAGTTCCAACTTCTTTTGCAAGAGGGGGAGCTACTATGTAAATAAGCAATCCAATAAAAACAAATGCTGATAAAAGCAAGCTTGCTGCTCCTACGACTCTCGGTATCTTTTTCCGTTGCATTTTATCAACAGCAGGATTCATAATTAAAGTAAGGATCATTGAGATAAAAACTATAAAAATTATTCCTCTTAAGTAAATAAGAAAAAGCAAAATAAACAAAACTATAAAAAACTTAAAAATGCTTTCGTAAGATATATTTATTTTCATTTTTTGACTATCCATATTTGTTTAATGTTATATGATTAATGATATAATGTCAGAACCTAATAATTTTTTCAAATATTTTTTTATTCTTAAATGGTCCGATAAGCGCTAAATTAAGTTTGTCATCAATAAAGATATTTTGAGCAACTCTTTGCAGGTCTTTTGCTGTAACTTCGTTTATTTTAGCAAATTTTTCCTTTAAAGTCAAAATTTTTCCTGTAGCAATCTCTTGATTTGCCACAAAACTTGCAACAGAATCAGAAGATTCTAACACCATCGTCATTTTTCCTTTTAAATAATCTTTTGCTCTTTTTATTTCCTCATTGCTAATACGCTCTTCTCTAACTTTTCTATATTCATCCATAATAATTTTTATGGCGTCAAGGCATTTTTTGTTATTCACTCCTGTTTGCGCCATAAAATATCCTACATCTTTATATTTTTCTCCTGATGTGTATATATAGTAAGCAAGTCCTTTTTCTACAACTGACATATAAAGCCGAGAGCTCATATTTCCACCAAGTATTATACTTAGAATATTTAAAATATATTTATCTTTGTGAGTTTCATTGCATCCTCTAACGCCTAAACATAAATGTGTTTGGTCGGTATCTTTATATTGCAGAAGGATATTGGGCTTAGCTTGTCTGTCAAACGCTTTAATCTGTTTTTTTGATTTAGTTTTGGGCATCTGACTAAAATATTTACTTAGTTTTCTTTTAATTGTTTTTTCATTAAAATTACCGGCAACTACTATAACAATATTGTCGCTGGTATAATATTTTTTGTAATAGGCAATAAAATCTTTTCTTTCTACCGAATTTATTGTCTTTTTGGTTCCGCCGATATCCCAGCCCATTGGATTGTTAGGATATAAAATTTCTTCAAACAAGAAGGGGATTCGCATTAGTGGATTATCAAGAAACATATTTAATTCTTCAATAACAGTCCCTCTTTCACTGTCAATATCAGAAGCAGTAAATTTTGAGTTTAAAAGCATATCAGAGATAACATCTATTGCCAGATCGCAATGTTTGCTATTAACTTTTGCGTAAAACCCAGTCTGCTCTTTTCCCGTAAAAGCATTAAAAGATCCGCCAACACTATCAAGCTCTTTGGAGATATCAAGTTTGGTTGCTCGTTTTTTAGTGCCCTTAAAAAACATATGTTCAAGAAAGTGCGAAATACCTCTATTTTTCTCATTCTCATTTTTAGATCCGGTTTTAACGACAACCAAAACAGTAACCGTCTTAGTTGACTTCATTGGAATCGTTATAATTCTAGCGCCATTTTTTAGTTTTGATTTTTTATACATGGGGTTGGGGGTTAGGAATTAGAATGTTAGGAATTAGGAATTAGAACATTAGGAGTTAGGAGTTAGGAGTTAGGGGTTAAGGTTCGTATGAAACCGATGTGATTATTTGTCTTTGTTTGTTAAACTGGTAGAATAGATATTAGTTTTATTAATCTAATCTATCAGTCATATGAATAAAGAAAAAAGAATTAAATTGAGAGAAAAAATTAACGAGATGTATTTTAAAAAAACATTTCAAGAAAACAAATAATTGAGAAAGAAAAAGTATCATGGGAATTTGTTCTAAAATGGACACAATCAGAAAATCAAGATTTTGAAATAGACAAGAGAGGATGGCAAAAAAGAAAAACAAGAATTTATTCCCAAAATATATTTCATCCGCAAAGTTTATGAAAATCAAAAAACCAGAAAAGGCGAAATCAATATCTTAAATGAGAAAATCAATCTGTCGAACGAATACATAAATTTATACACTCTGTCTCAATGGAATCTAAAAACTGAAACACTCTATATTTATTTTGAAAAAGAACAAAAGAAATTATTAATTAAGAAACTAAAATTTGAAATTAATAAAAATTGTGAAATTGATTTCTAAATAATCACATCGGTTTCATACGAACCTTAACCCTTAAGAAATACAAGGTTCAGGTCAGGAGACACTAAACCAACGGTAATTTCTTTAAGGCATATTTAAGTTTATCTCTTTTTATAAAAAATAGATGAAAATCAGCAGAGCCTATTTATCGCAGTAAACAGAAATTAAATACTGTTATTTTAATTATATTATATACTATTTTGCAAACTTTGTCAACAATTTGTGCTAGTCCACCTCATATTGGAAACTAGGTTGTTATTTATTAAATAATCCACAGGAGAAGTTAAATTTAAGCTCCAGTGATATCTTTTGGTATTATACCATAGAATCCATTCTATCATCTTT
>JAYEKL010000064.1:0-13323 GCA_034660995.1 Patescibacteria group bacterium
ATTATGTTGACTTGAGATTAGAAAAATTAGATGAAGATATAGAGATGGGGATAAGTAGAAATAGATTTCAAGTAGAAGAAAGTAAGATAAAAGATGTCGCTAGTTTATTGGATAATCATAGTTATTATTCTGAGCTATTGGAGATGCTTCAAGACGTAATAAGCGATAATGTATATTTGACATCTTGCGATTTTTCTTTTGGTGATAAAGGTAATTTATCTCTTGTTTTTACTGGCTCTGCAAAAAATTATGTTGCGGCTATTGAACAAATTGCAATCTTTAAAGATTCTTACTGGATTGATAATGTGAATATTGATGCTCTTGCAGATAGTGGAACTGGTGAAATAACTTTTAATGGTAGTCTTGGGTTAAAAAGAGATCTTATTTTATATCATGAATATTATTGGAATTTTGGAATAGAATTACTTTCTTTGAAAATAGATAGGGATTTAAAGATAGAGGAATATTCTGCTGTTCTAAAAGGATATGACAGTGAAGATATTTTAGAAATAAAATTTAGTGGTATTTCATACGATGAGAAAAAAATGATTTTATTTGAAAATGACCTAAAAGAAATTGGTGATTTTATAAAAGATGTATCAGTTTCCTATGATTTAAGCGAAGAAGAACATCCCAGTGTGATAAGATTTAATGGTAAAATGAAGCTGGAGTTTTAGCTTGTGTTTTTTTATATTAAAATAATTTTTTATTTTTGATATAAAACTGTGGAGTGTTATATGAAATTATTTTAGTAAAAATGAGTATAAATTATGGATATAAGTGATGCGAAATTTAATAAAAAAAGCATTTCTAGTGAATTTTTGTTTCTTGGTGTTTTTTTGCTTGTTTCTTGCGTGATTATGTACTTTTTCGTTAAGCCATTATGCGAAGAAGTAAAATTTACTATGTTAGAAATTTCTTTAAAAGAAAAAAATATAGAGTCTAAAGAATTATTGTTTTTAGGTATAAGTAATATCAATAATGATGAAGATATCAATGAGAATATTGAAAAAATTAATAATTTAATACCAAGCAAAAATAATTATGAGAATTATTTGGCGCACATAGTTAAGCTTGCTAGTGCCAAAAATATTGTAGTTAGTAATTTTTCTATTAGAGGCGGGCGAAGTGAGGTTAGAACTAAAGATAAAAAATTAAGTGAAGCTGAAATTACTTTCTCATCTTCTGGAGGATTTTTAAATTTCATAAGTTTTTTACGTGATGTTGAGAATGGTATTCCGTTTGTTCAGGTAGAGTCAATATCAATTTCTGGTGATGCGAAAGAAAATAATGATGACGAAGAAGTTGATTTAGGATTAATACTTAATCAACAAGTTAATTTAAAATTTTATTATTATTAATTAATATGATAGATTTTGACATATTTCAAAAAACAATAAAGGAATATAAGGTAAAAAAAAATTTATTTATTATACTTTTTGTCGCAGTTATTTTTTTATCTGTTACTTATTTAACTTTGTCTGTGTCAGACATAAAAGAGGAAGATATTCCGGATTATGATAATTTAATTAAAGATAATGGTAGCGAATATAAGGATTATGTGAATAATACTGGCGAAGATTCTAAAAGATTGTTAAAAGACAGCCAGATGGACAAAATAAAACAATACAAGAATTTAATTAGAGATATTGATTATAAAAAAAGAAATAATCCTTTTAGTGAGCCTTTTTAATAATTTAAAAAAATAGTATGAAAAACAAAAAAACAAACTCACCGTTTATATTGCTGTTCTTCATAGGTATTATTGCGTTAATTTTTTTGCTTGTGTTTTTAATTCAAAACAGAGAAGAGAAGATAATTAGTCCTGTTGTGCCAATTCGCGATAATCCAATAGAAAATTTTTCAGATTATTTTCCAGGATGTAATTTGATCAACGACAGTTGTCTTAGCACAAATTGTGATAAGTATTTTTTATGTAATGATAAAAAATACGTAACTTGTGAAATTTATGATTGCAAAAAAGAATTTGGAATTGTAACTGTTGACGAGAGTGGAAAAATTAAGACAAGCAGAAAAATAAAAGATGACAGGGAAAGAATTACTGAAATAAAAAGTAGGTGTGATGGAAAATTGGAGATATTAAAAAATGAGTGTATTGAAGAAAAACTTGAAATGCAAGTAAAAGTTGAGACTGTCGGTGATTGTGTGATAGGTGATTTTATGGTGATTTATAAACCTTCTGATAATACAAGCGAGAGAAGAGTTGCTTCAGCTGAATTTTCTGGTTTAGGAGACAGACTTTATTTAGTTAAAACAAATAATTGTGAAGAAATTTCAGAGCTTGTTGCTGTTGGTGATTCTGGAGTGAGTATAAGATAAAAGCTTAAAATTAATTTTTAAATTATGATTAAATTATTTTCAAAATTTAGAATTCTACTTTCTCTTTGCGTGTTATTATGTTTTGTCTTTTTAATTTCTAACTTTAACGAAAATGATAAAATTCGGCATGTTGAAGCTGCGTTAACATCTTGCAAAGGACCTGCTGATGTAATGCTGGTAATAGATCGTTCTGGTACTATGGGTAATAATTTTAAATTCTCAAATGCCAAATCTGAAAGTATAAGTTTTGTTGACAAATTATTTTCGGCAGTTCCTGAAAGTGGTCCAGAAGGCTTTAATTATCATCAGATAGGATTGGTTGCCTTTAATCAAAATGTAGCTACTGTTAACTTAAGTCAAGATAGGGATGAAATAAAAAATGATATAAGTGATTCAAATGGAATATTTGGAGATAGCTATCCTATTGGTTCTCGTAAGACTGATACTGCGATACAACAAGCAAGATTAAAACTGAGTGGAGAAAATGGTGGAAATGCTTTTGCGACCAAAACAATGATTATTTTAACTGATGGAGCTCCTAATAATTTAAATGCGTCTAAAAATCAAGTTGATTTTGCCAAAGAAGATGATATTAGAATTATTTCTATTGGGTTGGAGCTAGACACAATTGAAGATGCGAAAGAATTTTTAGTATATGCCGCTTCTTCTCCTGCGGATTGTTATTATGTTTATAGCTCAGGAGAAGAGCTTGAAAATTGTACATCAATTAGCTTTTCCGAATTAGGAACTGTGCTAGATGGAGTTTATACTGATATCACTGCTGCTGTTTGTGATGATACTCCTCCTACTATATCAATTTCGAGAAAGCCTTCTGGAACTTTGTATGCTAATGACAAACTTACAATTACCTCTAACGCTATTGATGATATTGGTTTCAAGAGTCATGAAATAATGTGGAGTGATGATTGGCCAGATAATTTACAAACAGTGCAGTGTACTGATTTTTCGGGGACAACTATAAGTTGTTGTGATACGGGAAAACTGGGTCCGTTTTCAACAGACAAAACTATAACTTATCGTTCTATTGCAGTGGATACTAATAATAATGAAATAAATATTGATACGCCTGAAGCTGTTACAGTTGCTAATGTTAGTTTGGCAGTTCCTTTATTATTTAGAAATATAGATAATAATATTGAAGTTACTATTTCAAATTATGGAGGTGGCGATAATTTTTTCATAAGTATTAATGCTCCAGCTTTGGCAGGAATAGATAAAGATCCAATAACAAATTGTTCAGATTCTGGAAATATCAGAACCTGCAATTACAATTTTAATCCTAATTGTAATTGGACGGATGGAATAATTAATGGTGTGGCGAATAATATAGATGTCAATATCTATATTTATGCGGATAGCGGTGATATGGATATTCGTCAAATAGCTTCTGCTGAAAATAATCCGCTTGTTTCTTATTTTGAAGGAAAAGACTGGACAGGGACATGTACTGATGGAAAAAATAATGATTGTAATTATGATACTTTTGATAATCCAATTGTTGATTTAGAAGAAATGCTTTGCGATACTGAAAATCCTTTGATTGGAATTTCCCGTGTTCCAGGAAGCGATGTTTATGATGATGATTTAATATTTCTTACATCTAGCGCTACGGATGATAATGGAATCAAACAACACACTGCTTATTACATAGAAGACAGTGTAGTTTTGCAAACAGCCTTTGATTGCAATGATGCTAATGCTGATTCTTGGTGTGATGAAGACGTAAGTCAAAATATAGCAAATATTTCAGATACGATAGGATCTTTTGTTGCTGGAACGCAGATAAACTATTATTCAAAAGCTATTGATTATTCCGGGAATGATAATGTGGCTTGGACAGAGCCGGTGTTATTTACTGTGAAAAGTAGAGAGTGCGAGGGAGTCGCTGATTTGGGCGATTGCTCTGTTACCCCTAGCGCAAAATGTTGTGGAGGTATTTGTAATGTCGCGATTTCAAATCCTTATTCTTATGACACTAATCATTGTGTTGAAGAAATCTGTAGCGGAACTTCTTGGGAATGGGGACCTGCTAATGATGCTGCTGTTTGTAGCGCTAGCGGAAATGTCACTGAATGTCATTCTTTTTCCTCTCTTTATGGCCCTCCGCCATATTTTCATGACGGCGGGTGCGAGGAAAGGGATTATGTTTGTTCTTCTGGCTATTGCGTTTTTAGCGCAGACATAAAGGAAGATTATTGCGTTGGAGGAGGATCTTTGATTCTTAATGATTATGAATGTTCGGGAAATTCTTGCGTACTTGATCCGGATCCAGCCGTAGAAAATGATATTTGTGATTTTGAGTTTAATTTAGACAATCTTTCTATCAACGCTTATAACAGCGCGAGCAGTTTAATATCCGGAAATTCGGGCGTCATAGATGGAGAAGTATTAAACAACTTAACAAACAAAGTCTCTTTGAGATTGTCTACTAGCGATGTAAACGGTATCAGCGAGCAGAAAATATATTGGAAGAAAAGCACTGAAACTATTTTTACTGAGATAAGCTGTGATATTTCGTTGTGTGAGTTCAATTCTAATGCTTGCACTTGTACGGTGGAAATAGGGCCGTTTGATATTGGAGATATTGTGGAATTTTATGCTTTAGTAAAAGACAATAGTCCAAATCAAAACGGAATAATAACATTAACTTATCATTTTACGGTTTATAATCATCAATGCTATGATGTTCCTGGTGGCGCTAAACCGAATTTAACTCCTTGCGATTCAGGAAATGGCAAATGCTGTGGAGGGACTTGTGATAGTACTATTTCAGCAACTTTTTATGATGAAGGGTGTTATGTTGATTCTTGCAGTGAGACGGATTGGGTGTCTGTCGCAGGAAATGAAGGTGTAGGTTGTGGTAGTGCTGGAACTTGTTTTCCATACTATACAGGCTGTGTAAATGGATATAAATGCGATTCAGGTTATTGCGGTCCGGATACGGATGAGGCTTTGGTTGATTCTTGTTCTGAAAATATATTTACGGATTTCGGATGTTCAGAAACACCAGAAAATTGCGAGGTTGTTGATGCTAATGTAGATTGTTCGTTTAATGGCAATAGTGACGGAGACACCGTAGCTTGCAATTGTGATTGTAATAATTATGACATTGAAGAAAAAATTTATTCTTCGTTGAGTTTTGATGGAGTGGATGATTATGTAAGTATTCCTAATTCTACTATATTTAATACTACAAATTTAACAATATCTGCTTGGGTAAATTTTGCAGATGATTCTTTAAGTTTTATTTTTGAAAAAGGAAATGTTAACACACAGTACTCTCTTTTTAGTCATGGGACGGATATTGTATTTAGAACTAAGCCAGTAGATGGATCATATGATACTTTGTCAATTGCTAAAGCGAGTGTTGGAATTAACAATAATCAATGGCATCATATTGTAGGAACTTACGATGGGGCTGTTAAAAAGCTTTATGTAGATGGTGATGAAAAGTTATCTCGTGATTGGGTAAAAACAATAGAAACTAATAATAATGGTTCTTCTATTGGAAGATTTGGAGGAACAACAACAGGATATTATTTTAACGGTTCTATTGACGATGTTCGCATTTACAACCGCGCACTTTATCCCAAAGAAGTAGTTGATCAATATAACGGAATTTTTGCTGATAATACGGGATTGGTTGGATATTGGAATCTTGACGAAGGAACAGGGGAGACTGTTTATGATAATTCGGGAAATGGAAATAACGGGACATTAAAAAACGGTCCTGAATGGATGAAGCATTATCATGGAAGTGCTAGCGGACCAAGCGGAAATGTTTCAGAGAATTGGCAGGCTTGTACGGATGGGAAAGATAACGATTGTGACGGAATATATGATGAATATATAGGCGTTGCCTCTGATTGTGATGGAGACGTTCTTGCTGTTTCTGCCGTGGCAAGCGCTAAAAATAGAAGTGGAGTTTTATCTGGAAATCTTTTTGAGGAAAGTTCAAATATTACAATTTACGATAGTGATATTAGAGAGGTAGCTAATGAATTTATGATAAAAGCAGTCGCGACTGATGATTTTTCAATCACGCAATTAATAATTGAATGGACAACAGATAATTGGACGACTACAGAAAATGAAATTTGCAATAATACTGGGTCTTGTGAAGTATGCGTTGAAGGAGGGTCTTGTGAGGTTGGTCGTGATAATATTCTTTCATCATCGTTGTCAGCTGGTAAAACTTTTAAGTTCAAAGTTTGTGCTACGGACGGTAGCGCGAATAACAATCAAAAATGTACTACTGAATATAGTATTACAATAGAAAATTCTAATGGAATTCCCGTAATAACTCCTTTAGCGGTTGTTGATCCTGATTTTTGTTCAGAAAAATTAAAATATATTTTAAAGTGGGAATTTGATGATGATGGCGACATGCAAGATAATTTTGAAATTCAAATAAAAGAAAATGACTTTGGTTCTCCGGGAAGCCTTATTATAAACAAGATATTTAATCTTTCGGATCTATTCTATCAAATCAACTATGATGATTTTGAAGCAGGAGAAAGCATAGAATATGGAAAAAAAGAATATTATTGGCGTGTAAAAGTAACGGATGATAGGGGAGGTGGATATGAGCAAACTACTGATTGGGAGATTGGTCCTGCATTTACTACACCGCTTTATGAATATCCTAAAGTAGATTTTATTGTAACTCCCGATTATTCTGATCCTTGTTTATATGAAACTTATTATGTAGGACCTGTGGATACTTGTGATTGGGGTGAGAATATAAAATTTTCTACTACTTCTAGTTCTACTTTTGTTGAATGTACTAGCTCTGGTAATGAACAATGTTTAACAACTGTATCTTCTAAATGTGATACTGCTAATAAAGTTTGTATATCTTGTACGAACGATTCTGAATGCGCTAACTTTAATATAGGAGAGATTGTTTATTCTTGTTCGTCTGGAGTATGTGAGACTTCTGATTCTTGTGCTGCTGATAATAACGATTGTTTGGCTGCTGATACTGCAAAATGTAATACTGATACTTTGTCTTGTGTCGCTTGTGACGATGATTCTCAGTGCGAGAAGTTTAATGCAGGAAATATCAGTAGTGGTTTATTGGGTGATGTTAGTTTAAGCAGTTCTAATACTCTTACTGATAGCAGTAAATCATGGCTTGTTAATGAATGGGCTGGAGGAGCTATTAAAATAGTTTCGGGAACTGGATCAGATCAAACTAGAGCTATAATATCTAATACTGATAAAGAAATCACTATAGATTTTAGTTGGACTGTTCTTCCGGATAATTCTTCGGAATATAGAATAATAAAGTATTTTTGCAATAATGAAGGATTATGTGAGAATAAAGAACATCGTAAGTGGTGGTTTTATGATAGTGTGACATATCCAGATAGTAGAGATTCTAATCCGATAAACAATTACATTGAATCTGAGGTTAATAATTATGATGTAACTCTTGAGATAACTGATATTATAAATAATTCTTGCCGTAAAGTAAAAAATATTCGTCTTGGTGGAAGAGAATATCCGAAATGGAATGAAGTTGCGCCATACAATTAGATAGAGCTAAATAGCGAAAAGATGTATAAAAAGTAGAACATATCCGCTTTGCTAGCTTGCGGATTTGTTCTACTCGTTAAGTGTTAATATAAATAGGGTCTGTTGGTTTTCTGATAATTTTCCTCTTGAAAGGTGGTTGTAGGTGTGTTAAAAAGCTTGTTATATGTTTCTTGTCCTTTTTAAGATGGGAACGATTGGTAAAAATCACCAGCCACTAAATACATTTATGTTTATTTGATAGGTATATATTTATAATAGACTTGTCGCGTAATTAGTTTAGAAATTTGTTATGAAATTTAAATACAAAGCAGTATCAGCAAGTGGAATAGAACAGCTTGGAAAAATTGACGCTGTAAGCAAAGAAAGAGCGATAGAATTATTGCAAAAACACAAACTTGTTATTATTTCAATACAGGAAATAAAAGAACTATTTTCTTTTGAAAGTTTCTCTACGATTTTTCATAGGGTCAATCATAAAAAAATAGTAATTTTTTCAAAGGAACTTTCAATTCTTCTTATGGCCGGAGTGTCTTTGGCGGAATCTTTGAGAATTCAATATGAGCAGGAAAAAAGTGTTTATTTCAAGGAGCAAATATTTAAGATTTCTAATATGGTTGAAGACGGTGTTCCTTTCTCGGTTGCTTTATCAAGATTCCCGAATATTTTTTCTAATCTTTTTGTAAATATAGTTAGATCTGGTGAAGAATCTGGAAAAATGCAAGAATCACTTCTACATTTATCAGATTATATAGAGAAGCAGTATCTTTTGACTAGTAAAGTAAAAAGCGCTTTAATATATCCAGCTGTTATTTTTGGAGGATTTATCATAGTGGGAGTAGCTATGATGATTTTTGTTGTTCCTCAATTAGTTAGTATTTTTGATGGTACTGATCAGGAACTTCCATTGCCTACAAAAGTTTTGATTTTTGTTAGTGATTTTATGCAACACAATATTATTTTGATAATATTAGTAGCAGGTATTCTATTATATGCTATTAAAAAATATGTTGGAACTGCGTCAGGAAAATCAAAAGTAGACACTCTTATTCTAAAATTGCCACAGTTTAGTCCTATTTTTAAAAAGTTTTATGTTGCGCGTTTTTCAAAAAATCTTTCAATGCTTATTTCTAGTGGAGTTCCAATAATGAATGCTTTACAAATTTCTGGGGATGTTGTTGGAAATACTGTATATCAAAAAATAATTTATAATAGTGTTGATGAGGTAAAAATAGGTGGGTCAATTGCGTATTCTTTTGAAAGAAGCGATCAGCTTCCTCCCCTTGTTACTAAGATGATTAGGGTTGGAGAGAGGACTGGAAAACTGGATGTTGTTTTGAAAGATATAGCAGAATTTTACACAAAAGAGGTTGATATTGCTACTGATGGTTTGACCGCCATTATTGAACCAATTATGATATTTGTTCTTGGTGGAGCAGTTGCTATTCTTATTGCGTCTATTTTAATGCCAATTTATCAGATGACAATGATAATCTAGAATCATCTTAGCGTTCTAACATACTAACATTTTAACATATTAACAAGAATCTTCGATAAATTTACTTTTTAATATTAAATTACTTCAAGTATTTCATCAATCTATATAAAACGCTAGTATTAACAATCCTAAAAAAATAAATGAAAAATCTTGTTAAAATGTTAATATGTTAATATGTTAAAATGAAAAATGGTTTTACCATAATTGAACTAATTGTTGTTATGGCTATTATGGGGATAATGTTTGCTGTTACTATCCCTCAATATTCTAAAATTCGTGATTCCAAAGCGCTATCTTTAGGGGAGGAGCAAATAATCAATGATATAAGGATGGTTCAGAATTATGCTTATAGTATTTTAAAAAATGACGGTTCTTTTCCTGTCGGTGGGTATGGAATTAATTTTTCAAATAACTCCAAAGAATATATTATTTTTGCTGATAAGAATGGTAATATGGAATATGATGGCGCTATTGAAATTTTTGAAAAAATTGAATTGCCTAGAAACGTTAAAATTGTGTCTTTAAAAATAAATAGTATAGAAAAGGCTGATGGAATTGTAGGTATTGTTTTTACTTCTCCTTATGGAAAAGTGTTTATAGATAAAAATAATAAAATAACTGAAAGTTTTATAGATTTAGAGATTGTAATTGGTAATGATAGTGGAACTAGAACTATTAATACAAGTAGTTCTAGGATGGTAAATTAAGTTTGTTGCATTGTTGAAGTATATAATAAAAATATTATTGTTTAGTTATAAAGAACTTTTACAATTTCATTTTATATTTAATTGCGTAGGAATTTCAATAATTTTTTAATTCTTTTCTACGGCGCTTTAGCGCATGGTCTAAGAGGTTTTAACCTCGCGAGATAAAGATAATTCACTAGGCCAAAGTCTAGCGCGCCTTCAGCCATGACCGGATAGAAAGTAATAATACGCTTTGCGTATGTTTCTTTAGAGTTAGTTTATAAATGCGCTTTTAGAGTTTAGAAAATAAATGTGATATATGAAAATTTTATTTTTAAATCGTAAAAATTTTAAAAAAAATGGTTTTAGTCTAATTGAGATTATTTTTGCGATTGGGATTATTACTGTTGGTCTTGTTTCCGTATTGTCACTTTTTGTTTATAATATTAAAATTGGAATTAATAATAAAAATAAACTGATTGCTATTTATCTTGCTAACGAATCAGTTGAGATCGTTAGACAGCAGAGAGACAATAATTGGTTTACTAACAAGGATTGGATGTCTGGGATCAAAAAAGAAGATGTAGTTGTTTGTCTTATTGACAATGACGATATAAGAAAAGGATGGCAAATTAAAAAAGATAATACAAACAGAAGAAAAATTTTTCTTGATAATAATTTATTTGTTCAATCTAAAAATTCTCCTCATGCTTGTTCTAGTTGGAAAGAAACTGATTTTGAAAGATACATAACAATAACTGATGGAGATGGGAACTCTGAAGATTCAATAGCTACAGGATGTTTTAATAGTGAAGATTGTATTGAAATAACTTCTCATGTTTCTTTTAAAGGAGAGCAAATTGTTGAAATAACAACATATTTATATAATGGTTGGTATTAATAGGTTTAATTTCGACATTGTTTGGAGACATTATATAGAATTTTTAGCAAAAGAGTATAAACAAAATATTACATATAATTTTTAGTAAAATGCCATATATAAAAAAAGGAAAGATAAAAAATAATGGTTTTACACTAGTAGAAATGTCAGTGTCTCTTGGAATATTTTCGCTAGTAGTTATTTTGGCAATTGGTATTTTTGTGAGCGGAAGTAGTTCGCAAAGAAAGGCTAAAGAACTTTATAATACTCAAAGAGAAGGAGGCTATTTAATTGAAACTATTTCTAGAGAGCTTCGAATGGCAGTTGGTATTAGCTCAACTGACAGTGATAATCAAGATAGCTCAGGTAATAATATAGGTCAGCAAAATAATAGTAATTCCAGTATAGAATTTACAAATTATAATAAAGATTTGGTAAAGTATTGTAGGTCTGATGTAAGTGGCGCTTGTACTGAGAATGATTCAGGGGATTATTTATCGTATAATGGGGATGTTATAAGTTCTTCTAATGTAAAAATAACGTTTTTAAGATTCTATGTTTCTGAGAGCTTTTCTCAAACGCAACCGATTATTACTATAAATATGAGAGTAAAATCAACAGGGAGGCATAATACTAAATTCGTGTTACAAAACAGTGTTGCTATGAGAATATATTAATATTTTATTATGGAATATAAGATTATAAAAATTATAAAAAATCAAAATGGGCAAGTTGCTTTGTTGATTGTATTCACTATAATGTTTTTTTTATTATTTGTTGGTTTATTTTTGGTCAATATGACATTAAAACAAACAAAAATAACAAGAAATGTATATCAGTCTGTTCAGGCATATTATTTAGCTGATACTGGAGCAGAAATTCTTTTGTACAAAGTTAAGGGGACAGGAGAAATAGATGCGATTCTTGATTCTTCTCCGTTAATATCAAATCAAGGCATTGATTTAGATGGAGATGGAAATGATGATGGTTTTTTTGAAGCTATTAGGGAAAATGATTCTCCTTTGAGGTTAAGAATTATTGGTACTTATAGAGATACTGCTAGAACAGTGGAATTATCTTGGTAATAATTTATACTTTTGATATAAAAATAACCACTAATATGCTCCCGAGTATAATTTCTAATTTCTAATCAATTTTCAATAACTAAATTTTCAAACAGCAAAACAAAAGATTTTTTAAGAATTAAAAATTATAAAATTGGAAATTTAATAAAAATTAGAAATTGAAAATTAAAATCTACTCACAATATTCTTCGACCTTGTGGAGAAGTTCACATGCGCAGAGTTCTCCATAAAGTCGAACAATATTAAGGTGTATGTCAATTTTAAGCGAAGCTAATACTTACATAAAAAACAATATTCAATTAAAAAAACCGCTTTTAAAAGCGGTTTTTATTGCGGGGACGACGCGACTCGAACGCGCGACCTACTGCGTGACAGGCAGTCGCTCTAACCAACTGAGCTACGCCCCCAAATATACTAAAACTTTTTTTAAAAGAACCTACTGAGTGACAGTCCGCCAGCCGGCGGATCTAACCAACTGAGCTACGCCCCCAAGCGGAGTCAAAAGTTTATAAAGTTTATAAGGTCAAAAGTTGTTAATTTTCTGATTTTATGAACTTTATAAGCTTTTAACTAATTTTGTAGCAGGGGCGGGGGTCGAACCCGCGACCTCGGGCTTATGAGTCCCGCGCTCTAACCAACTGAGCTACCCTGCCAAAAAGCATTTTAACATATAAACATTTTAACATGTTAGCAAGAAACAAAAAACATTCAAGTATTATTTATTAACTTGTTAAAATATTAGTATGCTAAAATGTTAAAATGACAGAGTGTTGCGGGGGCAGGATTCGAACCTGCGTCCTTGAGGTTATGGGCCTCACGAGCTGCCGCTGCTCTACCCCGCTATATATTAGACTCACTGCGTATTAGTTTCTACTGCTCCGCCAGCTGGCGGATTGGTCAAATTCTCCAAAAATTTTGTAGACACGCGATTAATCGCGTCTCTACTCGGGCTAAACCTCAAAAATTATTTGAAAAATTATGCTTCATCCGCTCGAGGCGGACGTAATGAAACTAATACGCAGTGAGTCTATTAACTTATAACTAACAACAGATAACCCATAACACTCTGAAGTCTGTTATTAGTTGTATTTTATAAGTTATTCTTTTACTGTGTTAGTATAAATTAAAAATCAAAATAATGCAAGAGGATGTGCTAGTCCACCTCATATTGGAAACTAGGTTGTTATTTATTAAATAATCCACAGGAGAAGTTAAATTTAAGCTCCAGTGATATCTTTTGGTATTATACCATAGAATCCATTCTATCATCTTTTC
>JAYEKL010000065.1:0-2586 GCA_034660995.1 Patescibacteria group bacterium
TGATGTCATGTTTCTGCTTGTTTGATAAGCTTTTGTTTTCATCATATTCATACTTCATATAGAAAGTATATCATAATTATATGAAAATGATAAATTTTTTAGGGAAAGTTAATGTTTATGTATAACGGTTGTCGTGAGCAATAATTTTCCCGTTAGGGTAAATTATTGGTCTCCTCATACTTGTTAACTTTCGTCAATCTTATAGCCCAGCTTTCTCATATCGTTAACAAAGTCTTCTATATTTCCAACTCCCCACTGATTTGAAATAGCATATTGTTCACTCCCAACTAAGATAGGTTCTCCGTCTTTTAAAAAATGTCTTGGTTGTCCATGCTTATTTGCTTTTTCTATTGCATTTTGCAAAGGTGAAAATAGTCTTTGGTTTGAAAACTTTTTTCTTAGGAGCCACTTGCAAATTAACCCAACAAAGCAGCCCATTTTTCATAGTATCCGTTTTTCTATTGAAAAAAACTGTACTTGAATTTATTGTACAGCTTAAAAAGCTAAAATCTGCTAAAAATCCTGTTTTTACGACACTCCTTATGGTTCGAGTTTTTAAAAATGATGTTTTTTGCTTCTATTTTCTAAAAAGTCAGGTCACAAGTTTTAAAGACTGATGGATGCAGACAGATAGGACACCGAAGGCTAAAACGGAAGATACTTTTGTGGCTCCCTGATAGTAAATCTTATCACATCCATAGTTATCTTTCAAATAGCCGTTCACTCGTTCAATCATGCTTCTTTGATTATAATGTAGATCATCTGACTTATTATAAAGGCTAAAGGATCCTAATATCTCTTTTTCACTTTTATCTAAAGCTATTTTCTCTTTCAGTACTTTGGAGTTTTTGGGATTGATATCTATGATGGGTCTATGACTGTTTGTTGAAGAGTATTCTCTAATGATGCTGCTGTCATAAGCAGCGTCAGCCAGATCATACAGATAGTTTACTTTTGAACTCGTCTCTTTGATGATTGGCAATGCCAGTGAACTATCGTGTACCGATGCAGCAGAGTAGAATGCTGTCACAGGTATATCGCCGTCAACAACAGCCAAATGAAGTTTCCCTCCTATCCATTTATATCTATTGCCTTTTGAGTTTTGTTTGATTCCGACATCACAATGTGTTGGAATGATGGATAGCATATCCTCTGTCTTGGTCATCTTCTCTTGTTGTTGCAGAATAGTTGGTTCTTTTGGAGGAACAATCTCTCCTTTTTTTGGACGACCCTGTTTGCGTTTGGTTTTTACCTTCTTGACTTTCTCTTTTTTTACAGGTTTTTCCCGAAGTTCTATCGCAGTTGAATCAGTGCTGCTGTAAAAGAAGAGTATGTCACTCAAATAGCTCTCGATAAAAGCATCATGGGCTTTACTTGCAATACACGGTTTACTGAACGCATCGAATACACGGCTGAACTTGGATTCGCTTGGTATATCGGTATGGTATCGCCATCCGCATATCACTCTTAATGTCTTATCAACTTTGAGTCTTTCGATCAGTGCTCTGGTTGTTTGGAAATTATAGACTGATTTGGCTACAAAGGCACGTGCCATCTCTTCTCTGTCTTTTGGAGGATTGGTGATCTGAACCGCGGAGACAAACTTTTCTATTTCTGCAAAATCCAGTATTTTCATCAGCTTTTCCTCTTTGGGGCTGAGTGGACCTAAAGAAGCTTGAAGTTGTGGGAAAAGGCTCTGTTCCAGGTTAATGACTTTAAGCCACATTTTTGAAAGTGAAGGTATAATATTTTTCATAAGCTGACTCTTTTTGAGGGTGGATTTTTGTGGTAAAAAATTATAACTTATTGAAACTGGAATCAGCTTTTTTTACTGCGTTAGAACTTAAATAATCGGGCTTTTGTTGGAATTTGCAAGTGGCTCTGTATTGAAACTGTTAATATTAAAAACAATAAAACTGGTAATATTTTAAAAAGATTTCTCATTTTCTATCCTTTAACATCTGTGCTACATCAAAATCACAAGCTTGTGCATTCCAATTTGATGGACTGGTTCCATACACACCACTACCTAATGCTTTGTTAAATTCAAGATATGCTTTTACTCTTTGCTTTGTGTTATACATATTGTTTTCAGTAAAATTTACTATACTATTAACTCTTATACCCTGACGCTTTAAATACATTCTACAATCTATAATTCTTGTCATGCTTTTTTCAGATTCTATTGCTAAACCTACTGGGTCATTTAGCATCTCCTGATGTGTTTTAGTATAAGCTAACATCAACTCAATCTCAATAGGTTTCACATATTTAATGATTATCTTCCTCTCCACATCATCCCTAACCCCATTGTCATTACTATCCACACCTAATAAAGTAGCATTGTTCACAGCTGGATCTGGTTCAGGAGGAAGCACATATCCGTTAACTATCTCTTGTTCTATAACAAAAAACCTGTATTGAATCCCACCTATATGTGTATCTTTCTCTTCACCTATCGTTCTAAGACTTTTAATACTTATCTCATAATAACCCTCTTGTAGTGATTGTGTTGGTGTAAAAGTGAGTGACTTTTCTTCAGCATTGTAAGTGATATCTCCACCTATAGACCTCTTTTTTGTTTGC
>JAYEKL010000066.1:0-12952 GCA_034660995.1 Patescibacteria group bacterium
TCTTATTATTTTTAATAATATTATGAAATAATTATATCACAAAACAGTGAAAGAGTCAAAAACCAGGGTCCCAATCACCTCGGAGTGTTGAGCGTAGCGCTAGCGAAGTTCAACCTGAAATATCACTTCCGCGAGAACTGGTTTTCAACCAGTTCTCAACGTTTTGAAGATGCAATAATTTTATTTGCTTGGGAAACATTAGGAACTGGTTGCCTGCCTGCTGGACAGGCTGGCAAACCAGTTCCCGCATCAGATTAGTTTTTGTCATAAATAGTTGTTTCTAATAGTATACAATAAGTATATACTATTAGAAATGATATACCAATACATCGTTGGCTCGTTGGTTCCAGTCTTCCGACTGGAACAAATGAAGATTTTGGTTATGGCTGATCGCCATTGCTATAATCGGTATAACAGCTTACTCATTTTCGTCTATCGCAAAACGAAAGAAAAAAGAAAAATAATCGTTTATTCACAAAACCCCGCTGTTTTATCAGCGGGGTTTTTGTTTTGGGTCATTAACAGAAATTGGAAAATAAGGTAGAATGGGGTTAGGGGTTAGGAGCTATAGTTATTAAAACGCGTAGCTGTTATTCTGAATTTAGTTCAGAATCTACGATATGTTACGAGTAGACTAACCTACAAATCACAAGCTAAGTGTAGCAATCAAAAGATCCTGAATCCGCCAGCTGGCGGATCAGAGCCTGTCCTGAATTCAGTTCAGGAATGACAACTACGCTTGGAATAACATCTACGAAAGCTTGTCATATAAAGGAAACAGAGATATTCTGAATGCGTAGATGTCATCTCGACTGGAGCACTGATAAATTCAGTATAAACTTCGCGGAATGGAGAGATCTACGAACTGATTAAATTTCACCAAAACTTTTCTTTTTTCTGGCATAGTATAGTTTACAGATTTCTCACTCCGTTCGAAATGACAACAACGCATTCTAGCGACCTAATATTCTAAAACCTAACTCCTAAAATCTAATCTACTAAATCAATGTTCAGTTATAAAAAATATTTTTCATATTTAATTTATTTTGCGACATGTTTGTTTTTTATTGTTGTTATTTTTCTGCCGGCGGTGTATGTTCTTAGTTTTGCTTTTGGCGGGAAGCTTACTGTTTCAAGCGAACTTTTTAATGTTTTAAAGATATCTTTTTTGGTTGCTCTTATTGTAACAGTTGTTAATCTCTTTTTTGGAATTGCTTTCGCTTGGGTTTTTGTTAATACAAAAAGTAAGTATAAAGCATGGATGGATAATCTTATTGATTTGCCCCTGGTTGTTCCGACAGCGGCTCTTGGGCTTTCGGTGTTCTTGTTTTGGGGAGAATACTGGCATATTGGAAAGGGCTTAGTTTTAATAATTTTACTGCATATAATTTTTACAATTCCTTATATGGTTCGTTCGGTCGCGGCTGCGATTGAGCAAATTAACAAAACTTATAATGAGGCTGGCACAACACTTGGCGCGTCTCCTTTTTCTTTGTTTAGAACAATTGATTTTCCTTTGTTTAAAGATGGGGTTATTGTTGGAGTAGTTCTTACTTTTACAAGAAGCTTATCAGAAACAGGCGCTACAATGATGGTTGCAGGTATTACGACGATGACTGCGCCAGTGTTTATTGTTAATCTAAAACATTCAGGTGATATTCCTCAAGCCGCGGTTGCCAGCATTATTCTTATTTTGTCAGCTCTTGCCGTGCTTGTGTTTGCCAAATTTTTAACAAGAAAAAAACATTTTAATTTTGAAGTTGCTTATCCAAAATTTGAAAAGTCGTTAGGTAATTTATATAAGGTTAGAAATTTTGTTCTTGGAGTGTTTCTTTCTGTAATTATAATAATTCCGACTTTTTATATTATCTTTTATAATTTTCTGAATTTTAATCCCGTTTTTAATTTGCAGATCATAGAAAGCTTTTTTATCTCTTTTGGGATTGCTTTTACGGTAACCTTGCTTGGGCTTGTTTTTGCGATTCCGATGGCATATTTTATCGCGCGAAGTAAAAATATAAAACTAGCAAGTTTGTTTGAAAATATGCATGATATTGTTCTTTTGGTGCCGACTAGCGCGTTAGGATTTTCACTTGCTATGTTTTGGGGAAAATTAAATTTTAATGAATTGTTTATCCTTGTTTTTGCTCATTTGAGTTTTACTTTTCCGCTTCTTGTTAAACCAATTACCGTTGCGATAAAAAATGTTGACTTTAGAATAGAAGAGTCGGCCATATGTCTTGGCGCGAGTCATTGGAAAGTTTTAACATCAATCCTTTTTCCCTTAATCTTACCTGCTATAATTGCTGGGAGTATTATGGCTTTTATGAGAAGTTTATCAGAAACTGGGGCGACGCTGGCAGTGAGCGCTGATGTAAAAACTATTTCAGTTTTAATTGTTGATTTGGTTAAAAAAGATCAAATTTCAGAAGCTGGATTTATCTGTTTTATTCTATTTGTGATTGCGTTTGCGTTTTTAATAGCACTGAAGAAGACGAAGAAGGGGTTGAGGGGTTAGGAGATTATCAGAATGTGTTTCTGTCATTTCGAATTCCGCTGAGTCCCGTTCCAAATTTTACAAGACTATCTAATCAATATCAACTTTAGAAATTACACATTTGCATGTTGTCATTCCTGTGGAGACAGGAATCCAGACGCAATATCTTTAGCTTTTAGAATATCATTATAATAATTGAAATATCATCTAATCTTACAGCTATCTTGTTTACAAAGCATTTATCTTAAAATAACATCCGATAATACTTCACCTAGATTCCCGCCTCCGCGGGAATGACAAAAACTGCGTTTTTTAGAGGTTCCTGTAGTGTGTTTATGGACATGTCTGCCGAATGGCTAGTCTCTCCATTCCGCGAAGTTTATGCTGAATCCATTCGGCAAAAGCTCAGGACAAGCTTATTTCAGTGCTCCAGTCGAGATAACATCTACGCGTTCCTAACTCCTAACTTTCTAACTCCTAACGTTCTAACTTCTAATTTCTAATAATAAACCATGCCAAATATAAAATTAAAAAAACTTACTAAAAAATTTATTTCTATAAACGAAGCAACGAAGGGAGAAGTTATTACGGCTGTTAATGGTGTTAGTTTGGAGATAAAAAAACATAGCTATAATACGCTTCTTGGTCCTTCGGGGTGTGGAAAAACGACATTACTTCGTATGATCTCTGGATTAGAGGAGCCGACAAAGGGAAAAGTTTTTTTTGGTAAAAAAGATATTACAAATTTGCCTACACAGGAAAGAAATATAGGATTTGTGTTTCAAAATTATTCTCTTTTTCCTCATATGGATGTTTGGCATAATGTCAGTTATGGCCCGATGATTAGAAATAAGTTTTCGCAAAAAACAAAAAATTATATCCACGAAGTTTTAAAAATGGTCAAACTGGATGACCGCGCGAACGCTTATCCGAGCGAACTTTCTGGTGGAATGCAGCAAAGAGTCGCTGTAGCGCGTGCTATCGCGACTAAATCTTCTTTGATGCTTTTAGA
Source organism: Patescibacteria group bacterium (assembly GCA_034660995.1). Classification (GTDB taxonomy): domain Bacteria; phylum Patescibacteriota; class Minisyncoccia; order JAHIHE01; family JAGLIN01; genus JAYEKL01. Next base: position 3,510 of record JAYEKL010000066.1, read on the forward strand.
CGAACCTCTGGGAGCGCTAGACGCTCGTATTGGAACTGCGCTTCGGTATGATTTAATGAAATTGATTAAAGAATATAAGTTAACGGCGATTCATGTAACTCATAATCAGGAAGAAGCGATGACAATTTCAGATAATATTATAATGATGAAGAGAGGGAAAATTGTTCAGTCTGGATCACCAAAAGAAATTTACGATAAGCCAAATTCAATTTTCGCCGCATATTTTTTGGGTCGTTGTAATTTTTTTCGTTGTGAAGCGATAGACAAAAATCATGTAAGATTTCAGGATGCGGTAATTGAGCTGCCAAAGAATAATTTGAAGAAAAAAATCGTGTTGGGTATTCGTTCAGAAAAAATACATATAAATAGTGTTTTAAAAAAAGAGAATATTAAGGGGATTATTGAATTTGTTAATTTTTTAGGAGACAAATGGCAATATGTTATAAGACTTTTTGACGGAACCGAAATAAATGCTTTAAAAAGGACTTCGGGAAATCTAAAACCTGGAGATAAAGTTTCAGTAAATTTTTTCCCGGATAATATCTATATTTTTGACGAACCGAAAAATTTTGAAAAAGAAAAGGCGGTCTAAAAAAATAGAATTATGAATTATAAATTATAAAAAAGTTAAAAAAGTTAAAACAAAGAAATGAGGATAGTTGAAGATATTGTACGTGTAAAAAAAGAAAGCAAAAGTGATTTGCCGAAAAATTATAGTGTGGTAAAGAAGACTGCAGTTTCAACGCGTTCTGAAAAGAAAATATTTACGAAAAGTGTAAAAAAGGCAAGAAGTAAAATAAAGAAGACAAAGAAAGCTAAGAAAACAATCAAGTTAGAGCATTTAGTAAGCACAGACGGAAGATTAATCTTGGGAATGATCGTTGTTTTATTTATATATATTTTCTTTATGTGGTTTTTTCTGTATGATGGCAAAAAAGATGTTCCAGCTTCTATCGAAAATACTGTTGCCGAGTTGGAAAAAGAAGACGAACTTTCTAAAAAAGAAATAGATGAATTAGAAGAGTTTTATAGTGGTGAATTATTAGAAGATACGATTGAGAGGATTAAGGAGATGAGTGGTTCTAGGGATTAGGAGTTTAGAACATTAGAATGTTAGGAATTAAGAGTTAGGAATGCGTTGATGTTATCTCGACTGGAACTGTAGTGAAACTGTCATCTCAATTGGAGCACTGAAATAAATTCAGCATAAACTTCGCGAATCTCGAAGAAACGCATAGATGTCATCTCGACTGTAGCACTGATAAATTCAGTATAAACTTCGCGGAATGGAGAGATCTATAGACTAATTAAATTTCACCGAAACCTCTCTTTTTTCTGGCATTGTATAGTTTATAGATTTCTCACCCTACCGGGATTCGAAATGACAACTATGTTTGGAGTGACAAAACTTTATTTAATTAAGAACTTGTTAAAATGTTAAAATGCTTATATATTAAAATGATTTTTCCATGAATCCAAATCTTTTTAGAAAAATAAAGGAGTGGAGAGACGCAACGGCTAAGAAAGAAGCGGTTGAAGTTTTTCGTGTGTTGCCAAATAGGGTTGTTGAAGATGTTGCTAGAATGGAACCGAGAACGAGAGAAGAGCTGACGAGTATTAAGGGGATAAAAGATAAAAAATATTATAAATATGGCAAAGAAATTTTAGATATTGTAAAAGAGAATTCGGTAAATAATGAATTGAGTAAGAAACAGCCTCTTTTTAAAGATATTCTTTTGCGGACAGCACAGAGCGCAGGTCAGAGTTCTCGCAAAAATGAAAATAATTTTGAGCCTTATAATAATTCTTCGCAGGTTTCTTTAATTCCACATGGTGATAATATTCAGGAGAAAAAGATCTATTCCGTTAGTGAATTTTTAGATCATTTGAATGAAAAATTGATGACAGAGGAGGTAAAGCTAAAGGGTGAAGTAACAAGCGTTGATAAAAGAGAGAGAGTTATATATTTTAGTTTAAAAGACGATAAAGACAATAGTATTATCAATTGTTTAATTTTTCGGTATCAATATAATATTTCTGGAGTAAAAATTGAATTGGGAAACGAAATTATTGTTAATGGTTATCCTGAAATTTATAAACCGTATGGAAAGTTGAGTTTAAAAACAAGTTTGATTGAAATTGCGGGAGAGGGAGCTTTAAAAAAAGCTTATGACGAATTAAAAAATAAGCTTGAAAAAGAGGGGCTATTTGCTATTGAAAGAAAAAAGTCGTTAGTGGCATTGCCAGAAACGATTGGGCTTATTACTTCGTCGCAGGGTGCCGCGATTGGGGATTTTACGACAAATTTAGGGAGTTATGGATTTAAGATTAAATTTATAAATTCTAGTGTTGAGGGAAAGCAGGCTGTGTTTGACTTGATAAAGGCGGTGCGAAAATTTAAAGAATTGAAGGAAGTTCAAGCGCTTGTAATAGTTCGGGGAGGCGGAAGTTTAGAAAGTTTACAGGCGTTTAATAACGAAGCGTTAGTAAAAGAGATTGTAAGTTTAAAAATTCCCGTTGTTTGCGGAGTAGGTCATGAAAAAGATATTTCTCTAGTCTCTCTTGTTTCTGATCTTGCGGTTTCAACTCCTACCGCGGCGGCAAGAGCAATTCGGGAATCATGGGACAGGGCTTTTGAGAAACTGAATAGTAATGAAGTGGCTTTAGTAAGCTTATTTGAAAAATATCTATATAGTTCTAATTATAAAATTGAAAAAATCTCTTTTGACTTGAACCAAAAGTTTGAAAATATATTGCAAAGATTTACTGATGCGGAAAATAATTTTTTAAAGATAGTTGAAAATATAAATTACGCAATCAATAATGCGAGAAGTAATATTGATAATTCGGCAAGTAAAATATTTTCTGGTTTCGGTCAAAAAGTAATAGACGCAAGAAACAAAATAGGTCTTTTTGAAAATGCAATAAGTGTAAATAATCCAGAAAGACAGTTGAAGCTTGGATATAGTATTGTATCTTTAAAAGGAAAAATTATTAGGAGTGTTAAGCAGTTAGAAAAAGGAGATGCTGTTGGTATAAAGGTTTCTGACGGGGATATTGAAGCGGAGGTATTAGAGTCTAGGGATTAGGAGTTAGGAGGTTAGGGATTTAGAAACTATCGAGATGCGTTAATGTCATTCTGAATTTATTTCAGAATCTTTTGACTGCTACACTTAGTCTGTGATTTGTAGGTTAGTTTACTCGTAATATACCATAGATTCTGAAACAAGTTCAGAATGACAATACTATGTTTAAGATGACGAAGTGATTTAAAAATTAACTACAAAAAATATGGAAAAAACAAATTTGAGTGAGTCGCTTAAAAAATTAGAAAAAATAGTAAATTGGTTTGAGCTACAGGAAGAAATTGATGTTGAAAAGGGGCTTGAAAAAGTAAAAGAGGGTGTAAAGTTAATTAAGGCTAGCAAAGAACGGTTGAAAAAAGTTGAAAATGAGTTTGAGGAAGTTAAAAAAGAATTAGGAGACAATAAGGAATAAAAAAAGACATTATAATAATGCCTTAAGAGGTGTCGTCAATCATACAAATTGTACAATCATAACGGCCTGCTTCGTCGTTGCCCTCGCATTCTTTAAATTCTACTGTTATCTCTCCTTCTTCTTTAAACTTTTGGGTGGCTGCCAAAATAATTTTTTCTCTTGAGACCCTTGTCTCTATCGGGTGTAGTAAAGAGAATCTTTTAATACATATTGACTCTCCTAAACATAGCGCCAGCGACTTATCATCGAAGGCTAGGATAAAATGTTTTATTTTGTCAACAAGCCTTTCAGCAACTTTTTCAGAAGCTCTTTTCCCGCTTGCTAATAAGTACCCTTTTTCCAGTATAATTCTGTTATCTTTAAAGTGATACCACAGGATTTCTGACGGAAAATCTTTGATAAGTGAAACTTGACAATTAAATCTATCATCCTTTATGTATTTAATACAAATTCCTTTTTCAGCGAGAATTCTGCTTGCTTTTCTGAAAACTATTTTTCTTCTTTTCTCACTCATTTTTTCCAAAGAAAAAATATTTACTTTTATCTCTTCTTCTATGAATATTTGAATGAGTTCTTGAGATAATATCCCAATCGCAAAAAATTCTTCTCAGGTCTTCAATAACTGTATTTGCAAGTTTATCAACTTCCTTTTTTGCGTTTTTATTTATTTCTTCTTTCATTGCCGTGGTCCTCCTGTATGTTTTCCTAATTATATTTTGTAATCAGGGTACTTTCTTTCTATTATACAAGGAGCAATAAGTCAATAAAGTACCGTAGGTACAAGGTATTGACATATTTCTAAAACTGGCGTACTGTCAATAGTTGCGAAGGCAACGATTTGTAGTTTGAAAACTGAATACTAACAAAGGATACTAAGGAGGAGATATAAATGGGAAGATACATAAGAGATATACGTGACAAGGATGATGAGTTCTATAACCCGATCTATTCGTTTATAGTTCTTGCGTTTGCTGTGTTGTTTTTCGTTGCTCTTTTTGGACTAATGGATACTAGCTTAAAGTCAGATAACATAAATGAAAAGAACAGTCTGTATTTAGCATTACAAGATAAAGAAACAAACAATACCAAGTCACTTGTTACTGCGCAGATTATAAAAGAGATGCACAATGGAAACTTTGATGACTGGTTGTATCTTGGAAGTTTGGTAGGAAATAACGATACGATAGATAATAATCACAATTCAATAGGTTTTGCGATCTTAAATTGGAATGAAACAATTGAATATCTTGAAAATCCGGATAAAGCAATTCCAGAAAATCACATCTGGGAAAATGCTATAGAATGGTATCTTGGAGCTGTAGCTATCATTTTTATCTTTGCTACTAATATAGGATATATTGTCGGAGCTGTTACTTCCGAGCTTTCTGATGTCTACAAGTATCCATGGAAAGAAAGATGGGCGCTTCCGTGGGTTGTTCCGTTAGTGCCATACATACTTCTTACCCAACCATTTGTTTTCTTGTATATGGTACTCAGGAAAGGGTACGAAGCGGTTATTGCGTGGAATAAACATTCGGAAGATGTTCAAGTTCAGTCGTCAAGAAGCGCGGAAGAATTTAAATCAGAATCAGAGTCTATACAGGTATCTTTTGAAGAACATTCTGACTATGTGAAGTCAAAGAAAGAGACAGACAAGTTAGAAAGACGATTTAAAAAGATTGTTAAGAAAGTAGTAAGGAATATCGAAAGTTCTAAAAAGAATTTCGAAAATTTCCATAGAATCATTCTTGGAAAAGAAATGGATGATAAAGAGTTTTCAATTCGTTCGCTTAAAGACGAACTTTCTTCTTTGGGTTTAAAGATCGAAGAGGTCCAGAAAGGGATATTAATAGCCACTAAGCAGAAAGAAGACATTGAGAAGGCGATAATTTCAGTGGATCCGGAAAAAACAGACGAAGAGTTTGAAAGGATTCTAAACCTACCTTTGGTAGAGGCTGTTGAGATGTCTGATGACTCTAATGTGATTGATATCTACACGAAAAAGATATTTATTAATTACAAGAGAAAAAGGTTTGAGTTAGGAAATTTTTTGATAGCACTCAATATTGGACATGGTTCCAAGAGTATCAAGAACCTTACAAACACAACGAATTACGACAGACATCATCCATACAGCTATGACTTCTCAACTTTATTTTGCTTTGGGAAAACAGGTGCCTTAATTTCTGAGTCTCTTGAGAACAATGATATCTTGCTAGCAACTACGCTGATACTGCAAGCATTGCAGACAGGCGAAGGAGACAGTACAGACAAAATTGACTATTGGAGAGAGGTTGAAGGGGTTAAATAATAATAGATTAGACAAGACATTGCGTGTTATAGAAAAACACAAAATGTCTTTTTTATTTTGAACATTTGTTAGATCCTTCTATCTACAATATCCTTTGACATTGTGGAGAAGCTTACACGCGTAGAAATATTAAGGGAAATTGAACAATATCATTATCTAAATTAATTTACACTACTAATTATATTATTTCGTAAAGCCTATAATTGTGTAATTGTGGTTGACGTATTTAAAAGAATGATATATACTTCTAAGTTGCAAAATGTGCAACTAATGTTCGTTAAAAAACAGTATTATCGGAATAAACACAATTGAGGTGAAGAATATGTATAAAGGAGGAATTTTGAATCCGAAGACAGAAGGTTTGAGTGAATTGCCAGTAGCAGTTATCAAACAGAAAAATCTGGACCTGATGTTTGGGTTCGTTCTGAGCCATTGTCCATATGAAATAAATGGCAGGGGCTATGTGCGTTTGGATGGAAATATCTTTAATATTGAGGATGTATTTATTCTACCACAAAAGTCTGGTCTTGGGTTTGTAGACGAGAACGAAGGTGCTATACACAGATATATAGCACAGAATCTTGATAAGAATCTTGACCTAATGAATTTCCAGTGGCATTCTCATCCTGGCGAAGTTTACTTTTCATCCAAAGATCAAGAGAGTGCGAGAAGATGGGGAGAGACTATGGACTTTGTTTTAAGCCTAGTGGTTAATGAAAAATTTGAATATGTTTGTCGGCTTGACATTTTTAAGCCGGTTGAACTTTCAATGCAGATCCCGCTAGTTGTCACTCACGAGATCAATGGTAAAACAATGCAATTTTGTAAAAGTGAAATTGCGAAAAAAGTAACCATGAGTCGCATAGGGAATGTCCGTAGTGTAGCTCCTAGAAAACATATTAAAACAGTTGCACTTTCTCTTGATGATGTTGCTATAGAGAGGTGATAAATATGGATGATTATCTTAGGCAGCTTGGATTTTACGATCCAAGAAAAGATCTTAACCCGAAGATTACCATTATCGGCTGCGGAGGAATTGGAAGTCCAACTGCTTTGATGCTGGCGAATATGGGTGTCAAAGAAATTACCTTAATGGATTTTGACACAGTTGAAGACCATAATAGACCAAATCAAGGCTACAGAAGAAAGGACATAGGAAAGCCAAAGGTTGAGGCCTTAAAGGAGATCATTCTAGAATTCGCGGAATGTCGTGTAACTGCTATCAATGAGAAATTTGTAGATCAAAATCTTGATGGTGTCGTTATTATGGCGGTTGACACGATGGAAGCAAGAGAAATGATTTGGGAGAAGGTCAAGTGGAACCCAGATGTTCTTCTTTGCATTGACGGAAGATTGGCTGGCGAATATTTGGAAGTATTTACTATCAGGCCGAATAGGTTGGAAGATATTGAATATTACGAAGCCAGACTTTTCTCTGATGAGGAGGCTATAGAGCTTCCATGCACTGCAAAGGGAATAATATATATAGGAGGTGTGATTGCAGCATTTATTGCGAACCAGATCAAGAAATGGGCGAAAGAAGAAAGAATCATTCGAAAGATTTCGTTTGATCCTGTTGTAATGACATTACTTAGAAATGATGTTATCTAAGACAGAACGGGTATTGACAGAATGGAAAGTTTGTGTATACTGATTGTGGAGATCGTTAATATGACTGAAACTGAAAAAACGATTAGAATCGTTGTAAAGGGAGAAGTAAACAGAAATGTAGAATATACTGATGACATGACCCATAAGGAAGTCTTGGCATCAGCGGGTGTCGACATCGATTCTTTGGAGTATGGTACGATAGCGATTGACGGCAAAATCGTTATCGACAAGAAAGATCTGAATAAAAAGATCAAGGAGGGACAGCAGGTCATAAGCGTCGCCCCGAAGGCGAACAATGGCTGAATAGTATAGCGTAATATGTTTTAAGCATACGGCGCTATTTTTTTATTTGGGTTTAGTAGGAAATTGGGGTATAATGGAGTTATATTGCTCTATTGTTCTATTGCTAAATTGTTTGGTGATGTGAATTCTAATGATCTTTAACAATACAGCAATATAGCAATTGTGATACGTTGTTGTCTTGAGCGACGATAGGAGTCGAAAGATCTGTAAACAGGTAACGTATTATTGTCATTTCGAATCCCGATAGGGTGAGAAATCTATAAGCTATACTATGCCAGAAATAAGAAAGGTTTCGGTGAAATTTAATTAGTCTACAGATCTCTCCATTTCGCGAAGTTTATACTGAATTTATCAGTGCTCTAGTCGAGACAGCTATATATTTCTTTGACAGCTATGACAATGCTGGGACTCAGTCGGAATAATGTAGCATTGTTGTTTATAGACTAAAAAGCTAATTTCTATGTCAAAAAAAATAAGAAAATTTCCAAAGGGGTTTTTGTGGGGTTCTTCTGTTTCTTCGTATCAGGTGGAGGGTGGTGTTGAGAATTGTGATTGGTCAGAAAAATTTCCAGCTCATACTGCTTGTAATTATTATCTAAATTATGAGCATTATTTCGATTTAGCAAAAGAATTGAATCAAAATATTCATCGTTTTTCACTTTCTTGGTCAAGAATTCAGCCTGAAGAGAATAGATTTGATAGAAAGCATTTGGATAATTATAGAAAAATGATTTTAGCTCTAAAAGAACGAGGAATAACTCCGATGGTTACAATTTGGCATTGGACTCTTCCTATTTGGATGGCAGAAAAAGGCGGGTGGCAAAACTCAAAGTTTCCAGAATATTTTGAACAATATACAAGATTTGTAGTTGAGGAGCTTCAAGATGTTGTTGATTTTTGGATAACAACGAACGAACCGATGGTTTATACTTCTCTTGCCTATGTTTCAGGAAAGTTTCCACCTCAAAAGAATAATTTATTGGCTGTTCCGAAAGTTTTTTATAATTTTATAAAAACTCATAAAAAAGCGTATAAAGCTATACATGATATTGATGAAAATGCCAAGGTCAGTATTGCGCAGAATCTTTCTTTTGTGGATGCTTGTGATAAAAAATCTGCTTCAAATAAAGTTGTAGCCAGCACCTTTAATTTTTTTAGAAATCGTCTATTTTTAGAACTGACAAAAAACTATCAGGATTTTCTAGGAGTAAACTATTATTTTCATGACAGAATAAAGTTTGATCCTTTTTCTTTTTCTCCTTTGAAAATTGAAAATGAGAACAAAGAAGTTTCGGACCTAGGCTGGGAAATATATCCCAAAGGTCTTTATTATGTTCTAAAAGATCTTAAAAAATATAATCTCCCGATTTACATTACTGAAAATGGATTAGCTGATAAAGAAGATAAAAAGAGGGCAAAGTTCATTACAGAACATTTAAAACAAATTCATCGGGCTATTGAGGATGGTATTGATGTAAAAGGATATATGCATTGGTCGCTAATTGATAATTTTGAATGGGTTGATGGTTTTGAACCAAGGTTTGGTCTTATTGAGATGAATTACAAAAATATGAGCACAAAAATTCGTGAAAGCGCGAGAGAGTATGCGGAAATATGCAGGAGTAATGAATTGGATTGTTAGGAGTTAGAAAGTTAGGAAGACAAACATAATTGTCGTTTCTAATCCCGATAAATTGTCATCTTGAGCGACGATAGGAGT
>JAYEKL010000067.1:0-2478 GCA_034660995.1 Patescibacteria group bacterium
AAAAAATAAATTTTAATTTAGAAATACCGCCTCACTTTAATTAAATATTTACACAGACAGAGACTTAGCCTCTCCACGCTGGTTTTATTATTACGGCTTATCTTTATATAGAAAGGAATACTTTAAACAAAAGATAATCGTATAGAGGCTAAGCCTCTTTAGCGAGATAAAACGAGAAAGTCCTAATTTATTTAAATCTTCCCGCGGAAATCTTAGAAGAACAAAGGATTCAATTCGAATCCTTTCTTTTTTTTGACTAAGATTTAAATTGCTTAAAATTTAAAAAAATATTCATTATTCATAATTATTAATTCTTTCCTCAAATTTTATACTGCTCGCACAACAAATCGCTACTGCTAACGCATCTGCGGCGTCATCGGGCTTAGGAACCTTGTTTAAGCCAAGAATCGCTTTAACCATACTTTGCACTTGCCTTTTATCTGCGCGCCCATATCCTACCACCGCTTGCTTGACCTGTAAAGGAGTATACTCATAAATGCCAAGCTCTTGTTTTTTACTAATATTTTTGCCGACAAACAAAATAACCCCGCGCGCCTGCCCAACGGTTATTACTGTTTTCGCGTTCTTAAAGAAAAACAATTCCTCCACCGCCATTGCTTGGGGTTTGTATTTTTTTATTATTTTTTTCAATTCCTTGCCCAAAAAATTAAGCCGCTCCGGCATTTTTAATTTTTTATCTGTTAAAATGCAACCATATTTTATAGCTTTTAGTTTGCCTTGATTATTTTCTATTACACCGTAGCCAGTTGTCGCCGTTCCAGGATCAATACCGAGAATGATCATAAAATCATGTTAACATATAAACATACTAACATTTTAACATTTCAAAATATTTTCTTATTCATTGCCTGTTTTTTATTCTGATATTTATTCCTCCAAATTACTAAAAACCTCTCCCACATCTTCCTGCTCATCTAACGCTTCAAGAAGTTTTTCTATTCGCGCGTTTATTTTTTCATCGTCAATTTTTATAGTATTTTTTGCCCGCCATTCAAGACCAGCATCACTTATCTTTAAATTATTTTTTTCTAAATTTTCTTTTACCTTATATAAATCTTCTGGTTTTGTATAAACAACAATAGTGTTATCAATTGATTTAAAATCATCAGCTCCTGATTCTATAATAAGTATTTCTATATCATCATTGCTTAGTTCCGTTTCTTTTTTTTCAATCTCCAAATATCCAAAATGTTCAAACATCCATTTAACACTTCCTGCTTCTCCAAATCTTCCCCCATTTTTAGAAAGAATATGTTTTATCTCAGCAACTGTTCTATTTGTATTATCTGTCGTTCCTTCAATCATAAGAGCAATTCCTCCTGGAGCATAAGCTTCGTATAAAACCTCTTCTATCGCGCCACCTTCTAATCCATCTGTTCCCTTTTTAATAGCTTTATCAATATTATCTAACGGCATATTTGCCTGCTTTGCTTTTTCAACTGCTAATTTTAAAGTAGGATTCATACTCATGTCTCCTCCACCGCTTTTTGCAGCCAAGGTTACTGCCTTAGAGAGCTGAGAAAATATCTTTCCCTTTTTTACATCAGCAACGCCTTTTTTCCTTTTGATCTTTGACCATTTAGAGTGTCCAGACATAATTTTAAATTATTGTTACTATAATATTATACCAGCCACAACAAGCTGGTCAATATATGACGGTATTTAGTATTTAGGTATCAACTCTGACTTGAGCTGTTGGCTCCATACTCCGTGTGGAGCCTTTTGTTTAATCTCACTTTTCTATAGGTATTACCGTCTCGTCAGAGTCTCTCCTCAGTTGAGGACTCTGACGGAAAAACAGGATAAACGAGATTTCAAAAGTAGAAATCTTATAGGATCATACACAATTTAGTGGTTTAATAAATTCAGTTTTCTATATATCGTCCCCCTGATAAGGGGGAATTAAAGGGGGTTTTGAATACAGAATAATTTAAAACTTATAATAAAAATAGGAGACATCTCTCTTATCAAAAGAACGGAGCGTGGCAGAAAGGGAATATGCCTTAAACTGTTTTTATATTCTTTCTTTGTCTTTAAAAAAAGATATTATATAGGCTCTGTTAATTTTTATTACCGTCCTGTCGGAGTCTCTCCTCAGAGGACTCTGATGGAAAAACAGGATAAACGAGATTTCAAAAGTAGAAATCTTATAACGGTATTTAGTATTAACTCTGACTTGAACTGTTGGCTCCATACTCCGTGTGGAGCCTTTTGTTTAATCTCACTTTTACTTACCGTCTCGTCAGAGTCTCTCCTTAGAGGACTCTGACGGAAAAGAAATCTTATATAGGCATTAAACACATTTCAAAAAGGATTGAGTAATAGAATCTACAAAAGTAGAAATCTTATATAGGCATTAAACTCCGTACCTATACATTCTCTCGTTAAATCTACAAAAGTAGAAATCTTATATAGGCATTAAACATGAATCTATTTGCCAGTGTTGTGAATCTACAA
>JAYEKL010000068.1:0-2460 GCA_034660995.1 Patescibacteria group bacterium
TTCCGCTCTTGCTTTTGATCTAGAGAATATTATAATTGATGAAAAATGCGCAGATGTTTATAATTCTAAAACTATCGGCGCCGCCAAAGACGCAATTTTCAAACTAAATATTGTTTCCGATAAAAGTCTAAAAATCTTTGATCAGATTAAAAATAAAATGAAAGTTTTCTCTACTAGCCTTGAAAATTCAGACACGTTGGATGTTCTAAAAAACGAAAAACCATTCTGCCTCATTTTAGGAAACGAATCACATGGAATAGATGAAGAACTACAAGAAATGTCAGACGCGCGTATAAAGATTGAAATGGGAAAGAAAATAGAATCTCTTAATGTGGCTTCGGCTTCAGCAATTGTTTTTTATGAGCTATATAAAATGAGAAAGTGAATTAAATTATAAAACGGTTTTTGGGATAATAAACTTACTTTTCAAATAAAACTTTCTCTTCTTTTCATCAAACTTTTCAATGGCATACCGTAACATTACTCTCGGCATTTTTAGGTAATATTTTTTTAAAAATTCTTCCTCAATTCCCTGATCCCTTTTTCCAACCTCTCGGAGCATCCAGCCAACTGCCTTATGGATTAAATCGTGTTCATCTAATAAAAACATCTTTGATATTTTTAAAGTGTCGTCAAAGTCATTATTCCTAATACAAGTAAATGTTGAGATAATAGCAATTCTTCTTTGCCATAAATTCTTTGACCTAGCAAATTTATAAAGGACAGTCCTTGGTTTTTTCATTAAATAATCACCAACTATCTTTGGCGCGGAAATATCAACCAAGTCCCAGTTATTGATATTCTCACTGCTCTTTATATAAAAATTAAAGATCATCTTTTTTTCACGTTCATCCGCTTTCTCGTATTGATCGATCAGAATTAAAAGAGCTGTCATCCGATATTCATGAATTTTGCTGTTCAATAATTTCTCTATATCTTTTTGCGACAGACCTCTAAAACCGACAGCAACTTTTCTTTGAATTGGTACTTTCACGCCTAAAAAAATATCGCCCTCGCCATACTCCCCTTTTCCTGTCTTAAAAAACCTCTGTAAAATTTCTGCTTGTTTTGGATTAGACAATATTTTTAATTCTTTTTTTAGCTGGATTAAATTATTTATTTTGCTCTTTGCCATATTAATAATAAAATTTATACATTTAGCGATCTCCGCCTTCACTCTAACATTCTCTTAATTTTAAATCAAGCATTTGTTAGTATTTGTTAGTATTTAGTATACAGTATTGAGTATTAAGCGTCATTTACATGGCTATAGCCTTCCAAATGAGGTCTTTTGTGATTTAAAAATACCTTCCCGATTCGCAAACAGGCTCCACAGCCCTGCCCGTCCGGCAGGCGAGCCTAACAGAACTATGCAGACTGTCTAAAAAGTCCCGAGTACACGGAATTTATCCTTTAGGATTTCATTTATTTGGCTTAAATAAGCGATATTTTTGAAACCCTAAAGGGTAAATTCCATAAAACCTGGATTTATTAGACAGCCTGTATGGAGCCAACGGAATGATAAGAAAATCAGCAGACTCTATCTTATTCTCCTTCAAATAAAATAAGAGATTACGATATGTCATAACCTCTTTTTTACCAAATCATACTTTTGTTTTAGGTACAGTTTGATAATGCTTGATAGAACTTCTCAAGTTCCAAGTTTTTCCTTATTTCTTCAATCCTCTTGTTAAATTTAATCTCCTTTTTAAGAGATACTCCCAAAATATTATCAACTTCCGCCAAATTTTCTGGAAGTCCCAAATCTTGAAGATCTCCTTTTTGTGGACTATAAGAATTGTACTTTTGCAAGAAACCACAATACTGATAACTCACAAAATTACTACTGCTCAGGTCAACCCTAGCAAATCTCAATATGCCCATAGGCGTTCCCTCAATAGATCTTTCAACCCAAGTGAATTCAAAATGAGGAAAACTTAAATATTCTCCTACGAACCTATTAATACTGAATTCAAAATGAGGAAAACTTAAATATTCTCCTACAAACCTATTAATACTAAGTTCCGCAAAATCACTCAAAATAATCCTTTCCTTCTCCTTAAAGATGATCAAGAGTTGATTAGAAATTCTTACAAACTTCTGCTTTCTTTCACCTTCCTTCCAAAATTCAAGAGATGGTCCATTTCTCCAAATCAAGGAGGGTACTAGCATAGCTTTAAACTCATCAATACTATAAACTCCTTTATTCGAAGACAAGAAAGATCTTTTCAGTCCGTCAATGCACAACCCACCTAGATTGGCTGTCTTTGTAAATAATTCATTACTATTCATGGTTATCTTTCCTCCAAGCCCCTGAACTATTTTATTAGCAGGGTAAGTTTAACCATTAATATTAGACTCACTGCGTATTAGTTTCTATTGCTCCGCCAGCTGGCGGATTGGTCAAATTCTCCAAAAATTTTGTAGACACGCGATTAATCGCGTCTCTACTCGGGCTAA
>JAYEKL010000069.1:0-12345 GCA_034660995.1 Patescibacteria group bacterium
ATTATGATAATTTTAAGATAAATTTATTAAGAAAAAAATATGACTACTAAAAATAAAAGAGAAAAGGTTGTTTTTCAACTTAGAAAAGACCTCGTTAGTGGAACTTGGGTTTTGTTTTCAACTAAAAGGGGTAAACGACCTGATTTTTCCCAAAAAGAAGAAAAAAAGGAAGAAAATATAAAAAATGAAAAAGATTGTCCGTTTTGTAAAGATAATATAGTAGAACAAAAAGAAGATGTATTGGTGTATACAAAAGAAGACGGAGATTGGAGTCTAAAAGTTTTTCCAAATAAATTTCCCGTCCTTCTATCTGAATATAAGGATATAAATAAAAGAGAGCATGGACCGTTTGAAGTGATTGATGGGGTTGGATATCATGAAGTTCTTGTAACCGAAGATCATGAAAAAGATATTCAAGATATGGAAATTGCGCAAATTGCTGAAATTTTAGATGCTTATCAGGAAAGATATTTAGCTTTAATGAATAGAAAACATATAAAATATATTTCTATATTTAAAAATTATGGACATGACGCAGGCGCTTCTATTGATCATCCTCATAGTCAAATAGTTGCTATGCCCATAATTGATCCTGATGTTTCAAGAAGTTTAAGTGGTAGTGAAAATTATTTTAATTCTCATAAAGAATGTGTGCATTGTACAATGATTGAATGGGAATGGAAGGATGGTAAAAGAACAATATTTGAAAATGAAGAATTTATAGCTATTTGTCCTTTTGTTTCAAGGGTTTCGTTTGAGATGAGGATTTATCCTAAAAAGCATTTGTCATATTTTGAAAGAATTACAGATGAACAGAAAATAAAACTAGCAGAAGCAATGAAGTTTTGTTTATCAAAATTAAATAAAAATTTAAATAATCCATCTTATAACCTATTTTTGCATACTGCGCCATGTGATGGGCAGATTTATGATCATTATCATTGGCACTTTGAAATTTTTCCAAAAACAAATATTTGGGCAGGATTTGAACTTAGCACTGGAATAGAAGTTTGTTCTATAATTCCAGAAAGAGCGGCAAGGATGCTGAGGGAATAAGCTAAATACTATACATAAATTTGATCAATATTCCAAAACTCAAATTATTCCAAATCAAATTCAAAATTAAAAGTTTAAAATTTTAACATTTGGATTTTGATATTCATTTGGAATAATTTGAAACAGTTTTTATTTTGGATTTTATTCTATTTTATTTTTATGGATCAGATATCTTTGTTTAACAATATTTCACCTGAATTAGCCACTCTCATAATCTCCATGCTTCCTATTTCAGAGTTAAGAGGGGCAATTCCGCTAGCAATTGGCGTTTATCATTTAAATCCAATAGAAACATACTTCTTAGCGATTATTGGGAATATTATTCCTGTTGTTTTTATTCTAAAATTTATTGATCCAATCTCAAAATTTTTAATGTCTAAATCAAAATTTTTTAATAAATTTTTTACTCATCTTTTTGAGCGCACTAGAAAGAAACATAACGATAAATTTGAAAAGTGGGGGGCATTGGCGCTAATAACTTTTGTCGCTATTCCGCTTCCCATCACTGGTGGTTGGAGCGGGGCACTTGCTGCATTTGTTTTTGGGATTCCATTTAAGAGAGCTTTGCCGTTGATTTTTTTCGGCATTATGATTGCAGGAGTAATCGTGACTGGGTTAAGTCTGGGAGTTTGGGGATAAAAAAATATACATACTCCTTTTGGCCATTGTTTGAAAGGGGAGAGCGATAACTAATAAATATTAAATAATCTTTATGAAAAAAATATATTTAGATCATGCGGCGACTACTCCGATGGATAAAAAAGTATTAGATGAGATGATTCCTTATTTTATTGAAAAATTTGGTAATCCTTCAAGTATTCATCAATGTGGTCAAGAAGCGATGGAAGCGGTGGATAAAGCAAGAAAACAAGTTGCTGATTTTTTGGGTTGTAATCTTAGTGAAATAATTTTTACAAGTGGTGCGACAGAAAGCAATAATATGACTATTAAAGGAATTATTAAGGCGAGTAAAGTTTCAAATCCTCATATTATTACTTCTGCGATTGAACATCCTTGTATTATAAATTCTTGTAAAGCGGCAGATAAAGAAGAAGGGACGGAAACAACTTATTTAAAAGTTGATAAAGACGGAATTATAAATTTAGAAGATGTAAGGAAGGCAATTAGGAAAAATACAATTTTAATTTCTATTTTGTATGCTAATAACGAAGTAGGTGTAATAGAGCCAATTGCTGAAATTGGAGAAATGTTAAAAGAAATAAATTTAGAAAGGGAAAACGATAAATTGCCAAAAATATATTTTCACATTGACGCAGTGCAGGCAATAAATTATCTTGATTGTAATGTTGATAATCTAGGCATTGATTTGCTTTCTTTATCAGGTCATAAAATTTATGGACCAAAAGGTAGTGGAGTTTTATATATTAGGCAAGGAACTAAAATAGAATCAACTCAAAATGGTGGAGAGCAAGAGAATAATTTTCGCGCTGGTACTCATAATGTTCCAGGAATTGTTGGGCTTGGGAAAGCTATTTCTTTAGTCACTGAGAACAAAAATAAAATAAATGAAATAAAGAAACTCCGTGATTATTTTATTGATAAAGTTTTGGAAAATATTACAAACTCTCAACTTAATGGTTCAAAAGAGTTTCGTTTACCGCACAATGCTAATTTTAGCTTTAAGGGTGTTGAAGGTGAAAGCTTGCTAATGATGCTTGATGCTCAAGGAATATCTGTTTCTACTGGGTCTGCTTGTTCGTCTGCCTCTTTAGAACCTTCTCATGTTTTAACTGCCATGAAAATTCCACCAGAAGTTGCTCATTCTAGTATTAGGTTTACGCTTGGAAAAGATACGACAAAGGAAGATATTGATTATACGTTGAAAGTTTTAATTGAGAAAATAGAAAGATTGAGAGAGATTTCTGGAATGCGATAAGCGAATACTACAAAAAAGAAAATTTTGAGATTAAAAAATAACGATTTATACTCCTTCGCTTTTCGAATTCCGATTTTGTAGATTTTAAAAAGATTACTTTTTCATTTAGAATCAAATAAAACTTCACACAAAGCTACGGAGTATTATACGAAATTATTTTAGCAAAGGAGTATAAATAAATCGTTGTAGTGGCATGATTGCAATTGAATTATTGTTGTGAATTTTTATTTTTTTATATACACAATGCTATCAACTCATATTATAATTCATTACGATGAAATCACTTTAAAGGGCGGTAATAGGCCTTTCTTTGAGCGTGTATTATTGAATAATATAAATGAGTTTTTAAAGAACATAAAATACGATAAAATATATAAAGATGGCGGAAAATTTGTGATAGATATGGGCAAAACAGATTCTAAGACTAAAGAACAGGATATAGAAAAAATTCTAAAAAATATTCCTGGAATTTCTAATTTTTGTTTTGCGGTTTCAGTTAAAAAAGATATCGAAATAATCGGTAAAAAAACTGTTAAAGCAGTAAAATCGTATTTAGAAAAAAATGAAGTAAAAACTTTTAAAATTGAAGCAAGGAGATCTGATAAAGAATTTGAATTTAAGTCTCCCGAAATAAACGCTAAAATAGGGGAGGCAGTATTTGAGAATACAGAATTAAAAGTTGATGTACACAAACCTGATCTTGAAATAACTATAGATGTGGGGCATAGCCAATGTTTTGTATATTTCCAGAAAATAAAAGGGATTGGAGGATTACCGGTTAATTCAACAGGGAAATTAGTAAGTTTACTTTCGGGAGGGATAGACAGTCCAGTTGCTAGCTATATGATGATGAAAAGAGGGGCAAAGGTAATTTTTGTCCATTTTAAAAATAAAACTATTAATAATGCTGGCGATGATAAAATAAAAAGTTTAGTTAAAAAACTAAGTCATTTTCAAGGAAATTCAAAATTATATATTATTCCATTTGAAGAATTTCAAAAAGAAATTATTGCTAAAATTCCGTCTAAAAATAGAATGATAGTTTATCGGAGAATTATGTTTAAATTGGCGGGAATGATTGCGAAGAAAGAGAAAGCAAAAGGATTCGTGACTGGAGACAGTTTAAGTCAGGTTGCCTCGCAAACACTTGATAATATTGGTGTTATTTACAATTCTGCGAATTTGCCAATATTTTCGCCCTTGATTGGAATGAATAAGCAAGAAATTATTGATTTGGCCAGTAGAATAGGAACTTACGAAACATCAATTATTCCATATCAGGATTGTTGTAGCTTTCTAATTGCTAAACATCCGGAGACAAAAGCTAGGCTAGAAGATGTTTTAAAGCAAGAGGAAATTTTAGAGATTAGCGAAATTGTAAAAAAGATTATAGCCGAAACAAAATCAGAGATAATTTAATTAAAATGTTTAGATTATAACTTTTTCAGACAATAATAAAAACAGAGATAAATTTCTATATTCTCTGTTTTTATTATATATAATGATTTTCTATTGACATCCCAAAGAAGAAAGGCAATTTGCTATTTGATCTGCTTTTTTAAAAGACAATTTTAAAGCAAATTTATTTATTTTTAGCTATAAACATATTTTTAAAATAATTCCAGCGTTCAATAATATGAAGCATGCAAATAATAAACATTGTAATACCAATTTCAACATGCCAAAACAAAAGATTAAATGGCAATAGAAACCTTGTTCCAAAATTAATTTCTATGATCAGTATAATTCCGAGTATTCCTGAAATTAAAAAAGTAATTAGTAGTAATACATTCCAGACTTTTTTGTGATCTATAATGCTGATTATCTTTTTCTTTGATAGAATATGTGTAATAAAATATAATAAAATTAAAATCAACGAAATTGGTATGAGATGATAGGTCATTTTGTTTTGTTTATTATTTATTTCTTGTATACTTGTAATTTCAATATTTCTGTTTTCCGGCGTCACTTGCGATCGATCACATATTTTATCATTATCTGTATCAACATATCTATTACATTCTCCTGGGGAAGGGCAGTCTATTTTGCTATATGGACAGTCGTTCCAAGCCAAAGTTGTTACAGGAATTAAAACTAATAATATTAAGACGCTAAAAATTATTTTTGGTTTGGATATTTAATTTCTTTCGCCAAATCTTTAATTATTGCCGGGGAAAATTTATATTCTGCGTCTCTTATTTCTTCCAAAACTGTTTCAGCAGTGTAATCGCCTTTTAAATCAAATTCAGCGATAATTTCTGACAAAAGAATTTCCGCGTCAATTTCCCAAAGGTCGGCAACTTCTTGCACAGTCAAATTTTTCATTTCGCTTCCTTCTATTTCCACGGAATGATCGTGCTCGTCATGATTTTCGTCCATAGTTTCTTCATCTGTCTCGTGTCCGGAAGGCGCAATTTTCTCAGATACATTTTCTTGAGTTTCTTGTTCCGCTGCTGAATATCTAATAGTATATCCTGTAATAGCGATTAAAGCAATCGCAATTATTATTATAATTATTTTTTTCATTTATCTTAATTAAATTTAAATTCGTAACTATCTCAATCAGCCAAAACAGAAAAGAGGCGCCTCTTTTCTGTTGTTAACTGATGAATGATTTATATATTATCACAGATTCCATTACCATCCGCGTCAATGAATTTTCCGCCTTGGTTTTGTCCGCGGTTTTCATTCTGTATTTTGCCGTGTCCTCGTCCTTCTCCTTTATTCCCTCCTTGTCCTTCACCATATCTTGCGCCAACTTTTTCGCCATTGCTGGTTCTTATCCCCAACTCTTGTCTGATTGCGTCCGCTCCGGCGATATCTCCGGCTTGACCTAATCGGCGCGCTTCGGCAAATTGCGCGAAATTTTCCGCGTTGATCACTTGCGTAATTCGTCCGCGATTCGCCATTAATTCGCTCCATGCTTCATAATTATTACCGTCCATTGCTTCAGTCATCGCGGTATGCCTTTCTGGTGAATACGCTGGTCCTTTCTTAGAATAATCGCCTTGATAAGCCATTACTGAAGAAACAGCAAACGCGCCCATCATTACAACCGCTAAACTTCCGACTAAAACTTTGTTTGATTTTTTCATAGTTTTTATCTCCTTTTTAGATTAATAAATAAAATGTCGACCCTTCACTTAGTAATACTTCAAAGAGATAAACTTTCTTTCAAATTTTCTAATTTTTTATTTAATAAACTTACTATATATCATCTTGCGTTTTGTCTTTTCCCTGTTCTTTCCCATGGACCTATTTGTGTTGCGATAAAAATATTATCTTTAGATATTTCGCCAATCATTTTTATTTTTTCATTTTTTTCCAAAGATAATCTTCCTTTAATAACAGCATTTTCAAAATCAATTCTCCATTCTTTTTCGTTCCAATCTTCAATTATTAAATTTTCTTCTTTCTTGACAATTTTTCCGGATAGAAATCCGTCTTCTGGTCTAGACCAACGGGAAATTTTTCTTTCTTCAAGACTTTTATAAACAGAAATATTTTTAGAAAAGATTCGTTCCATTTTTTCTCCTCCGCCAGCAAAAAAGAAAATTATTCCTAAAATAATGCTTAGGACAATGCTACTGCCAAAAACTAAAAGAGGGGAGTAGCGATAGCCTGTTTTTGTATGACGAATTCCAAAAATAGAGATAAGTAAAAAGATAAAACAGGAAATAATCCAGAAAAATGGCAAAAGCCCAAGAAGCAATTCAATTTTGGAATTAGGTACGTGAGAAAGGAGATCAAAATCTGTTTGATTGAAAGCAAAAAGAATAACTGAAAATGATAACCCGCCGATAGCTATTGAAAAAATAAAAAGCGTCCAAAAAAAGATATTCTTGAAAATAAATTGTTTTCGTGGTTTTTGTGTTATCTTTTCTGATTGAATTTTTTCTAATAATTTTTGAGAATTTTTCATAAAATTATATTATAAATGAAATATTTTTTTCTTTTGCTGTCTTGTAAAATGATTTTTTAGCGCGATTGATTAATGTGGCGATTGTGCCGCTTGGTTTTTTTAGAATATCAGAAATTTCCTTATAATCTTTTTCTTCTAAAAATTTTAAAACTAAGACTTCACGATATTTTTCTGGCATTAGTTGTAGAATTTTTTGGATATTTTCTTTATTAAATTTCTGATTTGTTTCTTTCTCAATATCCAGTGAAGAGGGGAGGGCTTTGAAAATTTCTTCATCAAGATCTTGTCTCTTATCTTTTCCTTTAGATTGTGATTTTTTCCATTCTGTAATTGTTGTGTTATGAACAACACGATAGATCCAACTAGAGAATTTTAAGTCTCCATCAAACTCATTAAGATTTCTCCATGCTTTTATAAATGCTTCTTGCAATATATCTTCTGCCTCCTCAAGAGAAAACGAAGAAATACGTAAAATATACCAGATAAGTTTTTGTTCGTATCTCTCATAAATACAAGCAAAATAATCAACATCTTGCAATGATTTTTTGACAAGTTCTTTATCACTTATACCTTCGCAATTTATAGTCGGTGTTTTCATTAAATTTTAGTGGTTATTTTTCGGGTATAATCTGCTCCTTGGGGGGGGCGTATCTTTGTAGTTCTAACAAAGATATCTGTCCGCTTGCGGCGGGGAGCTTCATTTCTTTTGCTTTAAAGTCTCATTTTATTTTACTTGTATGGAAACATTCGGAATTGGTTGCAAGTCAATTTCCGCAACAGATATAAAAAAATAAAATCATTTCTCCTTTTTTGTATCTTTTCACTTTTCTATCAAATCATTATAAATCTCTAAATAATTATTACTCAGTTGTTTTATTCCTTCTGGTGATTCTGTTAAATTTTTCATATCTGCATAAATTCCTTTTGTGTCAATGTTTTCTATTCTTTTGCGAATTAATTTCCAGATATCGTCATAATTTTTGACTATTTTACCTTGTTCTTTTTTGATAATCTGTTGCGCTCTCTCCAAATTCGGCTTAATTCCATTTTCCAAAAACCAAATCAAATCATAGAAATCTCGTCCCTTAAAATCAAATTTATTCTGAAATATTTTATCTTTTCTTCCTAGTATCGCGCCTATTTTATTAGCAAATAGTGTTTCTAAATCATAATTTTTAGTGACAAAGAATAAATTATCTCTGGTTATTGGCGTTGCCTTTGTGCCATAAATAGAATATTTATTTTTCTCTATTTCTATTTTCAAATACAATAAATCACTTTCTGATCTTATATTCTCCACAACTCTTAATTTTTGCAGAATCGGGAATTTTAAAATAATGAGTTTACCGTTTTGCTTAGAAGCGCAACTGAGATCTTCAAATCCTAATTGTTTAAAATATTTTTTTAAATCTGCTAAGAATTTATCAGAATCAAAATTTTTCTCAAGATAGTCCATATCTAAATCTTCAGATAAGCGCGCAGTCTTTCCAATTATTTTCAAAGCTGTTCCGCCGCCGAAAACCAGCTTGTTCCATTTTGGTGAATTATAGATAAAATTAAGAGTGTAATAAATCAACGCTTCTTTCAGCTCTATTTTTATATATTCTTGAGATGCATTTCTGTCTCTGTCTGATTGCACTATTTTTTCCAAATTATTTATCAACATAAGTTTTCATTATCTTATAAATCTCAGTCATTTTTAATGGCGCTTTTAATAGATATTTTTGATATTCTCGCCAATCATTTTTTTGCATCATATCTAAATTCAACCTTAATTCTGATAATTCGTTTTTAGTAATCTTATTAAACTTGTTTTGATTAAAATAAATATAATCAAATAATGCTTTAGCCTTGCTGGCAACATACCATTCCATAGTTCCATAAGATTTTACAGAAAATCCGACAAATAAATCTTTTTTTATTGATTGATAATTAAATGCTCCAAATTCATTGTTAATAGAATTTGTTTTTTTGATTGTTATTATAGAATAACCATAAACTATATCTGTTAGCATTTGATAGTCCTGTAAAACAGATTCTTTGCTCAAATAACTTGGTTCAATCATTTTAGTCGCTAAAAATTGAGAATAGTATAATGAATTATCTCTTTTATCTAAGAAACTTTTAAATACAAAAAAACCCCTCTTTAAGCGAATTAGAGATTTATTTTTTACCCAATAGCTTATTGAATTCCGCAATGTATTGGGATTTTTATCTAAATAATTAGCCAGAGCTGTTTTAGATAAATATGGCAAATTTTCAATATCTTTATTCATTTCCATAATTACTAATTATTTTAGTACTTACAGAAACAGTATAGCATATTAGGTCATAGCTGTCAAGCACGGCACGGCCAAATAAATAAAAAATGTCAGAAGTCTCCATTTTTTATTATAATTTTTTAGAGATTGTTCAATGTTTTTTTGCGGTTTTTAAAAATATTATGAAATTATAAAAAACTTTACGGCTCCGATAACAATCATATATCTAAAAGTTTCTCCTAATATAACCCAAAATGAAAATATTCTGATATTTAAATTAAATGCTCCAGAGATAATACATATTGATTCTCCAACAAAAGGAAGCCATGAAAAAAACAATAAAGGCGAGCCCCACTTAGAATAAGCTTTTTCTAATTTGCGCCTTTTCTTTTTCTTTATTTTTGGTTTTAGGTGTTTTGCTAAGAAAAATTTATTTCCATATTTCCCAAGGCAATAATTAGTTAGATCTCCTGAATAATTACCAATTGTGGCAAAAATAAGAACTAGCCAAATATTGTAGTTTAGTGTTGTCATTAAAACAACAACAGTTTCCGAACTTAAAGGAATAATAGTGCTAGACAAAAAAGCAGCAATAAATAAACCAACGTACCCAAAATTATAAATTAAACTTTCCATCATAAATTGTGTATTTGATTTTTATTATTTATCTTTCCAATTCCACCATTTAAGCTTTTCATGGTCGTGTTTTCTGTGTTCGGCAAAATATACTGATGAGCGACAGACATAACACATACACTTGTCAATTTGCATACCTTTCTTGACGCAGATTTGTGAATACAATTTTTCAGGATTTTTATTCTTTAAATCAGAAACTTTTTTGATGCCAATATTATAAAAATCTTCAGCAATATTTTTGCCAACGCCAGGAATCGTTTGTAGGTTTTTAAGTTTGTTTTTCATTATACTTCTTGCGTAATTAATTTCTAGTTATTTAATTCTATAGCAAACTTTTTCGCATTATCTAAATCTTTTTCATCTGGTTTGTTTTTGTTTATGCCGCCAATTAATTTAAATGGACCGTAGTCGTCAAATCCTTTACATGAAAATTCGCCTATTATATTAAATCCCTTTCTCAGTAATTGTCTTTTGAGTATTTTATGACAAACCGACATAGGAAATATTCCTCTTGTTGAAAAAATAAATGCTTTTTTATTATTCTGTGATTGCAATTTAGAGACAAAATCTAGTAAGCTTTTATGATGTCTTCCAAAATAAATTCCAGAGCCAAAACCAATTAAGTCGTACTCAGATAATTTATTTATTTCAATTTCATTTGGTTTGATTAATTTTGCGTCAAGAGTTTTAGATATTGCTATTGCTATTTTTTCAGTATTACCATTGTGTATGGAAGCGTAGATAATAAGCGTTTTCATATTAGTAGTATTAATTTAATTTTTTATTACTTTTCATCTGTTTTAAAAAAGAATCTTCTTTTTTAAAATTGATTTTAAAAACAATCATCTTGAATTCTTTGTTACTATTATTTTTAAATCCGTGATTTTCTTTTTTATTCACATAAATCATATCATTTGGATTTACTTTGAATTTTTTATCATTGACAATCATAGTCGCAGAATTATCAGTTATATAAAATATTTCATCAGTAGAATTATGACTATGACAAGGAATTTCTCCTTTTGGAGATATTACAATATCTTCAATAATGTTGATCTTATCCTCTAGTTTTTTTATCAAGATTCTTTTTCGATAACTTTCACCTTTAATCCAATTATCATTATCTATTTTTTGTTTCATAATATTATTTATTTAAAAAATCTAGAATGAAAAGTTTTAGTCTAAATATTCTTTTCGCAATCCATTTTTTCTGAATTTTTCATTTCTGCCAATTCTCCGTCAATAAATCTTTGCACAACATCACTAATTTTTCCTTGTCCTTGATAGATATTGATTTCAAACTGTTCAAACACGGAAAAAGCCCTTGGACCCAAATTCGCAGTGATCACCGCATTCACTTTCTCTTTCGCAATAATTTCTGCCGAAGTTATTCCTGCTTTACCTCTTTGATTAGCTGTGATATTCTCAATTGCTTGAACATTTTTTATTTCTTTGTTCTCAATTTCTACTATTAGAAAATAAGGACATCTTCCGAATTTTGTATCAACCTCATTTTCTAGATCTTTTCCTGTTGAGCTTATTGCTATTTTCATAATTTTTGTTCCTTTCTAATTATAATTTAAAAGATTGTTTAATATAGTATTAAACAATTTTATTTTCAAAATCCTAGCTGGTCTATTTTATTTTGAACACGAGAAGAAAAATCAAGCTTTCGATTTTCTTCATCAAATTCAAATAGATCGTCTAACGATCTAAGTCCTTCGGCATTCTCAGTATAGCTTCCAGCATCTGATTTGTAATAAATACAAAGCAGTTCAAAAAAATCTTCTGTGGAAATTCCTGCTTCAATTGCCATATTTTCAATAGCTGTTTTTGTATCTATGGCATTTGCTTTGTTTGCTATGTACTTGCCAATAGGATCTTCTGAAGTTAAAGCAAGCGCTAAATCTGTGTGTTTTTTGTCAATTTTCAATTCACCAAATAATTTTTGTATATATTGTTGTGTATATTTATGTTGAAAATGTTTACCTTCTTTAGCTATTGCTTCTGGCTTTCCAATGTCATGTAAGGCAAGAATTAATCTGAAGTTATCTTTATTAATATTTGCTGGCAGGGTTTTGTCGCTAAAATATTTTTCGAATTGTTCCATAACCATTAAAGTGTGTTGCTTTAAAGTGTAACCTTCCCAAACATCCGTATCCTGTTTATATACTCCAGGGTATTGTTTCTCTAGTAACGCTATTAATTTTTCAGAGCTAAAATTTTCATCCTCAAAAATTTTTTCCAGTTCACTTTCTTGAAATTGCAATTCTAACAGACTTTCTTGAGGTTTTTTAGGGTAATTACTTAATGTTTCGTTCATAGTTCAAGTAGTATGTATAAAATAAAAAATTTAATTAGCGTATATTACTTGTCGTATTTTTCAAAGCCCTAAATAGCTTTTCTCTTATTTGGTCTAGTTCTTTACTGTTGGGCTTTGCTTTATTTGAGCATCTCACATTTTCATCAATTTTCCAAGTTACTGTATTTGGCTCTAGATCGGTATCGTATCTTGAAAAAATATGCCAGTGTAAATGTGCATCTGCATTGCCTAATAATTCATAATTAAGCTT
>JAYEKL010000070.1:0-12219 GCA_034660995.1 Patescibacteria group bacterium
TTTTGTAGTTATTAAAATTTTTAGAATCTATGTGTTTTTTAGCTGGCGCATAAGTTTTGAACTTAGAGATTGATATTTTGTTTAAATTAGCTTTATGCTATAATAAAACTATTAAAAAAGAATAATTTTCTGAATAAAAAAGAACTTTTAGAGAGATTTTATAAGATAAGTTTCAGATTATGAAAAATATTGAAACTGGATATTTAGAATCAGAGACATCTCAGATTGCCAAATTAGTGTCTTCCGAAACATCTCTTGAGGATCGTTTAGAAGCGGTAAGGGAAATTTTTCCCGCTGAGAGGAAGGAACAGATTCGTCTATCTGCCGATTGTGATAAACACAATCGTCCAGTTTCTTATTTTAGATCTATGAGTTATGAGGAGCTGGGAAATTTATTATACAGAAAGGAAATTGCACCATCAGATAGACCAGATATTGAAGAACGGTTTCAAAAAAATATTCAAAGTATTCAAAATGTTATTAAAGAAACAATAGATAGATTGCCAGACGATATTCAAAAAAAAATATCATCAGAAGTACAATTTTTATTTGACAATTTCACTTTAGAAAATTTTACTTCATTTGTGCAGACAAAGTTACCAAAAGGAGATTTTATTGGACTTCATATTTCTAAAGCGGAAATTTGGGGAAATGTTATGGGATTAATGTCTATTTCAGTTGGCGCGCCGGCTCTACCACCCCTTGATCCTCCTAATGGTATGCCTGTAGTTGAGATGGTAATTCCAGCAGAGGATATTGTTGTATATCCATTGTCAGACCGTTACTCTTTTCTTGAAATGTCAAAAGAGGCTGGAGTAAAAAAGATGCAAGCTGATTGGATCGTTGATGTTTATCAGGGAGAGGAAGACTTTGTAGAACGTTTTGTTAATAATCCCGACTATCCTCTTAAAAATTTTTATGGTCGGATAGAAACAGATGAAGGAACAAAAAATAACTATAGCGCTTACTTAGCTTTACAAGACTGGAAAATAGCTGAGTCTATAAGTGATTTTATACCAAAAAGTAAATTATCTGAAATTGATGAGAAAACAGCAAATTTAGATAAACCTTTAATTAAATCTAACTAAAACCAAAAAAATTAAAAAGAGAACACAAAAAATATTCCTTGGCTTAAAGACACGAACAAATGCTTCTGATTTTATAATTTGGCGTTGATAAATATGGATTGCCATGCTATTATAGTAGTAAATATAACCGTTATAAATATTACTATTTGTTTATGAAGTTCTATAATAGAGAAAAAGAAATAAAAATAATCAATGAAATTGTAAAGAAAAGCAAAAAAAGCGGACAGTTGATTGTGTTGCAGGGAAAGAGAAGGGTTGGCAAGACAGCTTTAATTCTTCATACTTTTAAAAAACAGAATTTCCTTTATTTTTTCGTTAGCAAGAAAACAGAGAAAGAATTACTGGATGATTTTAAAGAAGAAATCAGCAAAAAATTAGATTTGCCGTATTTAGGCGAATTTAAAAGTTTAAAGCATCTATTGGAATTTTTGTTTGATTATAGCAAGAAAAATAATTTAATTGTTGTTTTTGACGAGTTTCAAAATTTTAAAATAATCAATCCTTCTCTTTTTTCGGACTTGCAGAAATTTTGGGACTTAAATAAAGACAAAAGCAAGATTGCCATATTCTGCATTGGTTCAATGTTTACTCTGATCAAAAAAATTTTTACTTCTTCAAAGGAGCCGTTATACGACAGAGCTAATAAAATTATAGAACTTAAACCTTTTGATTTAAAAATCCAGCAGACTGTTTTAAAAGATTTTAAATTATTGTCTCCCAAGAATTTTTTAGTTTTCTATTCGTTTTTTAACGGAATGCCGAAATATTTTGAATTGATAGAAGATAATGATTTAAGAGGTAAGGATGTAAAGCAAATTATTAAAAAGTTGTTTTGCGAAGAAGATGCTTATTTAATCAAAGAAGGCAAAAATATTTTAATTGAAGAATTCGGTAGATCTTATGAGAAATACTTTTCAGTTTTAACGGCTATTGCTCTGGGAAAAACAACTAAAAACGAGATATATAATTATACTGGCATAAATATAAATTCTTTGGGGGTTTTACTAAAAACGCTGGAGGATTTTTATGAAATCGTAGAAAGAAAGACTCCTGTTTTAGAAAAAAAGGCAAGTTCCAAATTAAGTTCGTATAAAATTAAAGATGAATTTTTATCTTTTTGGTTTCGCTATATTTACAAAAAAAATTATTTGATAGAAATAAAAAATTGGCAAGCGATGTTTAATTATATTGATAAAGATCTGGATAATTATTTAGGATTTAAGTTTGAAAATTTAGTCAGAGATTATTTGATAGAACAAAATAATAGCAAAAATAATATTTTTGATTTTGAGCAAATCGGCTCTTTCTGGAAAAGACCTGATTTGTCCGGCGATAATAAGGAGATAGATATCGTAGCGGTTAGTAAAGAAAGTAAAACAGCGCTGATTGGCGAATGTAAATTGAATTTTAGTAAAGTGGATCAAAGCTTGGTTGATAATTTAATTAGAAAAAGCAAATTTGTTTCTAAGCTGAAAAATTATAAAAAAGTTTTTTATATTTTTACCGTTGAAGAATTGCCGAAAGAAAAAAAGAAAATTCTGGCGAAAAATGATTTTAAGTTTTTATCGCTGGAGAATGTGTTGAAGAAATTATAAATTTCTCGTGAAACAGTTCTGGTGTTTCCTAAGCAAATAAAAAATATTTAGACATTCTGCCTTTATTAATAACATAAAGCGATGAGATAAAAATTGTTGAAGTTTCAAAACAAAAGGAACTGTTTACAAAACATTACTGTCTGAAACCTTGTAAAAACAGCTTGTTTTAATGTAAACTTGAAGTAGAAAACTATCAGAATTTATACATCTGTCCCGCATTGTCATTCCCGCGGAGGCGGGAATCCAGGTGAAGTTTCATCAATCATTATTTTAAAATAGATGTTCCGCGAACAAATTAGCTATAATATTAGCTAATACTTCAACGGTTATAATAATATTTTGAAGACTGAAGATATTGCGTCTGGATTTTTGCCGGAGTTTATCCCTGTGGAGGCAGGGGCGGGAATGACAGTACGCTGGTGTATGATTTGTAGAATTGGCAGATTTTATATCGTTGTTAGCGTTATAAACCTTTTATTAAAAAACTATCAGAAGGTTTCGGACAGTAGTGTTTATAAAATAGTTCCCGCGAGGAGAACACAATTGTCAATATCTTGCGTTAAAACCTTGCTTGTTGGCTCCACTCTCCTGAGTGGAGCTATTTGTTCATACGACAAGCCGTCTATATCCAATCGCTAATTAATTGCTGATAGGATTATTTTGCGCAGTTTAACAACAGACTCTAGTCAGGAAACTGGAGCCAACGAATAAAATAAATATATTTTGGGTCAAGCTAACTAAAATTAATAGCAAGGCTCTTTTTATTTTTATTTAGAGTAATTCTATGCTATAATAAAACCATAATAAATCAATTTTAAAACACTAACAAAACCAAAAAAATGAAAAACAGAACACAAAAAAACATCCTCTGGTTTGAGGAGGTGACTAATAAAGATGTCGGATTAGTCGGCGGGAAAAATGCCTCGCTGGGGGAAATGTATCAAAAATTGACTAAGAAAAAAGTGAACATTCCGAACGGATTCGCTTTGACGGCGTATGCTTATCGGGATTTTATGAAAGAGTCAGGATTGATGAGCGAAATAAAAGAAATTTTAAGTGACCTTGATACGCATAATATTAGAAATCTTTCTGAAAGAGGAGAAAAAGTCAGACAGGCGATTATGTCTGCAAAGTTTCCTGAACATTTAAGTGATGAAATTGCTAAAGCTTACAAGGAGATGGAAAAGATGTATGGGGAAAATGTTGATACAGCGGTAAGATCAAGCGCGACAGCGGAGGATTTGCCAGACGCTTCTTTCGCGGGACAGCAGGATACCTATTTAAATATAAAAGGAGTTCATAATGTTGTTTATGCTACTCATCAATGTATCGCCTCGCTTTTTACAAATCGCGCTATTTCATATCGTGAAGACAAGGGATTTGATCATTTTACAATCGCGCTTTCAGTTGGCATTCAAAAAATGGTTCGTAGCGATCGGGCAATTAGCGGGGTGATGTTTTCTATTGATACGGAGTCTGGATTTCGTGACGCAGTTTTGATAAATGCTGCTTATGGACTTGGCGAAAATATTGTTCAGGGAAAAGTTACACCTGATGAATTTTATGTTTTTCAACCAACACTTAAAAAAGGATTTAAGCCGATTATAGAAAAAAGGCTTGGATCAAAAGCGTTGAGATTAATTTATAGCGAGGAAGGAAAGTCGCCTATAAAAAATATTCCAGTTTCAAAAGAAGATAGAAAGAAATTTTGTATTACGGAAAAAGAAGTTTTGAAACTCGCGGAGTGGGCAACAATTATTGAAGAACATTATAAGAGACCAATGGATATGGAGTGGGCAAAAGATGGGGTGACAGGAAAATTATTTATTGTTCAGGCTCGTCCAGAAACAGCGCAAAGCGTGAGAGATGTGAATGTTTTGGAAGAATATATAATTGGCAAAAAAAGCAGGATTCTTTGTTCAGGCGCAAGTGTGGGCTATAAAATTGGCAAAGGAAAGGTTAATCTTATTAAAGATGTAAGCGGTATTGAAGATTTTAAAAAAGGAGAAGTTTTAGTGACAGAAATGACCGATCCAGATTGGGAGCCGATTATGAAAATTGCTTCGGCGATCGTAACGAACTCTGGCGGACGAACTTGTCATGCGGCAATTGTTTCTCGGGAGTTGGGAATTCCTTGTGTTGTCGGAACAAAAATTTGTACAGAAGTCATTAAAAATGGAAAAGACGTGACTGTAAGTTGCGCAGAGGGCGAGGAAGGATATGTTTATGAAGGATTGCTTAATTTTGAGGTCAAGAAAACAAATATTGGTAAGATCAAAAAGCCGAAAGTAAAAGTAATGATGAATCTTGCTGAGCCGGATCAAGCGTTTACGCAGTCGTTTATTCCAAACGATGGGGTGGGGTTAGCAAGAGAAGAGTTTATTATAAACAATACAATAAAAGTTCATCCGTTAGCATTGATGGCTCTGGATAAGAAAATAAAAGGTGTTGTAATTGACAGGAAAACTGTGAGCAAAATACATCAGATTACCAATGGTTATAAAACTAAAACTGAATTTTTTATTGATAAGTTGGCGCAAGGGATTGGAAAATTGGGAGCTGCTTTTTATCCAAAAGATGTTATTGTAAGATTTTCTGATTTCAAAAGTAATGAGTATGCTAACTTAATCGGCGGGAAATATTTTGAGCCGAGCGAAGAAAATCCAATGATCGGTTGGCGAGGCGCTTCAAGATATTATGACGATAAATACAGAGAGGCGTTTAAAATGGAATGTAAAGCGATTAAAAAAGTGCGTGAGGAATTCGGGCTGACGAATGTTATTGTGATGGTACCATTCTGTCGAACAGTAGAAGAAGGCAAGAAAGTTTTAGCGGTAATGAAAGAAGCGGGATTAGAACGAGGGAAAAATAAATTGCGAGTTTATGTAATGGCGGAAATTCCATCAAATATTCTTTTAGTTGATGAGTTTGCTAAGATCTTTGATGGTTTCTCAATTGGTAGTAACGATCTAACTCAGTTAACTCTTGGAATTGATAGAGATAATGGGAATTTATCTCATATTGCCAATGAGAAAAACGAAGCGGTAAAAATACTAATTAGACAACTTATCAAAGGTGCTCATAAAAGAAAAAGGAAAGTAGGCATTTGCGGACAAGCGCCATCAGATTTTCCAGATTTCGCCAAATTTGTTGTCAAAGAAGGAATTGATAGTATTTCTTTAACATCTGATACGGTTTTGAAAACGATGATTTATTTGGGGAAGAAGAAATAGATATTGGATATTAAACATTAGGATATTCCCGTCTCGTCAGAGTCTCTAATAGGGACTATAGAACCAGCGATATATTGATTTTTTCTAAAAACAAAACTGGACAATTTTGGTAGTCCGTTGACAGAATTGTCCAGATGGTGTATATTGACATTATGATTAAAAGAAATATTACCAAAAAAATATTGGCATATTATAAGCAATATCCAATTATATCATTGATTGGTCCGAGACAGTCCGGAAAAACTACATTAGTGAAAAAGATTTTTCCAAAAAAGCCGTATGTTAATCTTGAAGATTTGGAGAATAGAGAATTTGCGCTGAATGATCCGAAAGGGTTTTTGTCACAGTACGAAAACGGCGCGATTATTGATGAAGCTCAAAGAGTTCCTGAGATAATATCGTATCTTCAAGTCGTGGTGGACGAGAAAAAGAAAAATGGTCTGTTTGTTTTAACAGGATCACAGAATTTTCTTTTGATGGAAAGTATTGGTCAATCGCTGGCGGGACGAACGGCAATTTTTAAGTTGCTTCCTTTTTCTTCGTCTGAATTATTTTCAGAAAAAGTAAAATTCAATAAAACTAAAATAGATGACTTGTTGTTTAAAGGATTTTATCCGAAATTGTTTGATAAGAAAGTTGATACTGTTGGCTACTATACAAATTATATCCAAACTTATGTGGAACGGGATGTGCGCTTGATAAAAAATATTTCCAATTTGAGCATATTCAAAAAGTTTTTAAATTTGTGCGCAGCAAGAACAGGTCAGCTGTTAAATATTTCCTCATTAGCTGAAGATTGCGGTATAAACCAAAAAACAGCGCAATCTTGGCTGTCAGTTTTGGAAGCAAGTTTTATTATTTATTTATTGCGCCCGCATTATAAAAATTATAATAAGCGCGTCATCAAGATGCCGAAAATTTATTTTTACGATACCGGTCTTTTGTGTTCATTACTTGGACTAACAGACAAAAAACAGCTTAAAAATCATTATTTAAAAGGAAGTATTTTTGAATCTTTTGTAATTTCAGAATTTATTAAATATAAATATAATCAAGGAGCAGAACCAAATGTTTATTTTTGGAGAGACAAAATCGGAAATGAAATTGATCTTCTAATTGAAACGCCAAATAAAATAATACCAATTGAAATAAAATCAGGGCAGACAATTAATAGTAATTATTTTAAAGGATTGAAATATTATAATAATTTATCGCAAGGCAGTGGCAAAAATTCTTATGTTGTCTATGGCGGTAATTTAAAACAGTCAAGAAGCGAAGCGAATGTTCTAAGCTGGGAATATTTACATAATAATATTGATAGAATATTAAAATAATTAATAGTATTTCTTTAACGCCTGATACGGTTTTGAAAACGATGATTTATTTGGGAAAGAAACGGTAGATATTGGATATTAAATATTAGAATATTGGAGCGATGGCTTCATCCTGAAAAATTATTGTTGGCTCCATACAGGCTGTCTAATAAGTCAAAAATACACGGAATTTATTCCTGAACTAAATCCAGGACAGGCTCTTTAGGATTTCATAAGATTGGTTCAAATAAGCGAAACTTCATAAAATATTCCCCTTATTAGACAGCCTGCATAGTCCTGTAGGGCTGTGGAGCCGAAGTGTGAGAATATTAACTTATTAATTAAAAAAGAAAGGGAAATAAGTTTATGAATTACGAAAGAATTAAAATAAATTCAGAGGGAGAGGCAAGTAAAGAATTTAAAGAAGAAGGGCTGGTTTTTGAAAAAGAAAGAGAACTTAGGGAATGGCTGAAAAAAGATATAAAGGAATCAGAAAGAGAATCCGTAAAAGCATTGCTTGATAATGAAGTGGAAATGCTGAAACATAATTGTAATTTTATGTCTGAAGATGAATTTAATAAGAAAATTGTGGAGCTGGAAAATAAAATGAAAGAGGTAAAACCTAATGAATTAAAAACAGACCAAGAGAAAGTGTTGGATGAAATTAGAAAAATATCAAAAACACTAGATGATTTATAGATAAAAGTTAATTAAATAATTAAAATAAAATTCCCCGCGGGAACGGATTTGTAATCCGTTTCTGATGTTTTGAAAAATAACAAGGCTTATGTTGTTGGTAGAATCTTATGATAAAAACAAAGACTGTTGATATTTAAAAAACAAAGGGAACTGTTTACAAAACAGTTCCCGCGAAGAGTCCCGTAGGGCTGTGGAGCTGGAGTGCAAAATAAATAATGTTAGTTTATTAAGATCTTTTCGTTGTTAGTTCAGTGTTTTTGACCTGAACTAGATATTTCTTAAAACCATAATTTAAAAATTGCGAGTTTAAAATTAATAAATTTTGCGAGAACTGTTTTGCAAACAGTTTCTAATGCCTTTCAAATAAATAACACAATTAAAACTTAAATTTATGTCAAACAAAAAAGTGGCTTGTGAGGCTGGACGTAAAAAATATGTTCTTAAAAAAAGTGTTTTTGAAAAAGAGATTGAATTTTGTAAAAAAATGTCTAAAAAAAATAAAGGAAAGTGTGCTTGGGGAAAGTGTAAAGATTGTGGAGTTCTCCCTCTTTTGTATAAGTTGCATAAGGGTGAGTTGATTGAGGATAAAGATGAGATTAAAAAAATGAAAAAGGATATTTTAAAAACATAAGCTCATTTGCTGAAATAATTCTGTACAATACGCCATAGCAAAGCGAAGGAGTATAAATTAAAAGTATAGGAATTTTAATATCTATATTTTGTAGAGACGAGGCATTGCCTCGTTCCTACGATGCTAGCGTTAGTGTTTGTAAAATCTAATTAATTGTTTAAATATTTTGTATGAACTATCAAGATAGTAATCAATTTTTTAATGAATGGTAATTTTAATCATCTAATTCTATTTAGCGGTTTAGCGGTAGCTGGAATGCTTTTGTCTTATCCTAAAAAATAAATATGAATAAAAAAATTCTAACACTTTGTATTATCCACCAACATCCAAAAATTTTGCTTGGAATGAAAAAACGCGGACATGGGGTGGGAAAGTGGAATGGGTTTGGAGGAAAAGTTGAACAGGGAGAAACGATTGAAGAAGCAGCGAAAAGAGAGATAAAAGAAGAAGCAGGGATTGAAACTAAAAAAATAAATAAACTTGGAATTCTTGAATTTATATATCAAGACGGTTCAGGAAATATGGAGGTTCATATTTTTTGCGCAAAAGAATTTGAGGGAAATCCTATAGAAAGCGAGGAAATGAAGCCGAAATGGTTTGATGTAGATGAAATACCTTTTGACCAAATGTGGTCTGATGACAAATATTGGTTGCCAATGTTTTTAGACGGGAAAAGCTTTAGAGGAAAATTTTTATTTGATGAATTTAATGAGATTATAGATTATTCTCTTTTAGAGGTAAAATAAGTATAAAAAGATTTTCAAAAAAAATGAATGACATAGAAACTGAAATAAAATCTTCTCATAAAAAAACTATTTATTTATCACATAATTATGATTCGTTCTTGAAATCAGTTCAGGCGCGCGCTCCCATTTTTTATTTTCTTAAGAAAAAATATAATTTTAAGGGAGAAGTGTTAGAGCTTGGAGCAGGCAGTTGTTGGCTGAGCGCTTTAATGTCAAAAATTCCAGAAGTAAAAAATGTTTATGCGGTAGATATTTCAAAAGAGTTATTGGAAAGAATCGGAAATAAAGTTATTGTTGATCTAAGAGGAAATAAGGAAAAAATAAAACTTATCAGCGCTGATTTTCATAAGCTTCCCTTTGCTGATAATAAATTTGATGTTATAATTTGTGATGCATCTCTTCATCACGCGCAAAATTTGCCGATTTTTCTTAAAGAAGCTAATCGTGTTTTGAAGGAAGATGGTTTTTTAGTAGCAGTTAGAGAGCCGATAAAATCTTTTTTGCATTATTATAATTTAAGAGAATTTGGAAAAAAAGAAATTGGAGTTGGCGCTACTGAAAATATTTATAGTAAAACAGAATGGAAAAAATATTTTGATCAAACTGGATTTGAATTAAACTTTTTTGAGGAGTTCAATAAAGTCGACAAAAAGACGAATATTCTTAGGGTTCCTTTTCTTAAATCATTTAACGGTATTTTATTTTCCAGATATTATTTCTTTGCTACAAAAAAATAAGAAAAGATAAATTTATTTTTTTATATTATTACTGTTTTATTAAAAACAATCAGATGAAAGGAATTGATACAATCCCTCTTGCTAATAGAATGCGTCCGAAAACGCTTGCTGATTTTGTTGGGCAGGAAAAACTTTTAGGAAAAGATAGAATTCTTAGAAAAGCGATTAAGACAGATAGTATCCCATCTATGATTTTTTGGGGCCCTCCCGGATCAGGAAAAACTACTTTGGCTTCAATAGTCGCAAGAATTACAAAGGGGGAGTTTGTTAAATTAAGCGCTACAACAAGCGGGGTAAAAGATTTAAGAGACAGGATTACGAAAGCGAAAGAGTTAAAAACAAAAAATATAAAAACAATCTTATTTATTGATGAAATTCATAGATTTAATAAATCTCAGCAGGACACGCTTTTATCTTTCGTTGAAGACGGAACTATAATTTTAATAGGAGCAACGACCGAAAATCCTAGTTTTGAGGTTAATAATGCTTTGCTTTCTCGATGTCGCGTTTTTGTTTTAGAGAAATTAGAATTAGCGCATATCGTAGAAATTTTAAAAAAAGCATTGAGTAATAAAAATAGTGGCTTAGGAAAGCTAAAAATTGAAATAAATGAAAAAGACTTAAATTTTCTTGCTGAAATGTCTGATGGCGATGCGAGAATTGCTTTAAATGCTCTTGAATTTGCCAGTAATATAAACAAAAATATAAACAAAAAAATAGTTGAAGAAGCTCTTCAAAGATCGCTTGCTTACGATAAAAATGGTGAAGAGCATTATAATATCATCTCTGCTTTGCATAAATCAATGCGAGGAGGAGATGCGGATGTGGCGCTTTATTGGTTAGCCAGAATGCTTCAGGGAGGAGAGAATCCTCTTTATATTGCGCGCCGATTAATTAGATTTGCTTCGGAAGATATTGGAATCGCGAATTCATTAGCGCTTAATCAGGCGGTTGCTGCATATCAGGCTTGTCGTTTTATTGGGATGCCGGAGTGCTCCGTTAATCTTGCTCAAGCAGTTGTCTATTTGGCAAAAAGCAAAAAAAGTAATGAGCTTTATCAGGCTTATGGTAAGGCAGTTGCTGACGTAAAAAAATATGGAAATTTACCAGTTCCTCTTCATATCAGAAATGCGCCAACAAAATTAATGAAAGATTTAGATTATAGTAAAGGATATAAATATTCTCCTGATTTTGATTACGAAGAAGAACAAGAATATTTTCCAGATAAATTAAAAGGAAAAAAATATTTGAATTTTAAAAGAAAATGATCTATAATATTACTATAATAAACATTGGATTTAATATTGGAATAATATAGGGAAAGTAGGATGGGTTTGCTGTGTAACACACCCCGTCTGCTTCGCAGCCTACCCCTCTCAAGAGGGGAATAATCTATCTAATGCTTCGCAGCCTACCCCTCTCAAGAGGGGAATAATCTATCTAATGCTTCGCAGCCTACCCCTCTCAAGAGGGGAATAATCTATCATATTGCTTCGTAGCCTACCCCTCTCCCTCCCAAGGCGGGCAGGCAAGAGGGGAATTTCGCAGTCTATTTCTATCTCTTCTAAGGCGAGCAAGCAAGAAGGAATTAACATCCTATTAATAAATTCCCCTCTTGAGAGGGGTGGACCGCGTAGCGGGCGGGGTGTGTTTAAAATAATATATTAATTTTCAAACATTATGAAATGTCCAAAATGTAAACTAGAAGATTTAAAAGAAGTTAAAATTGATGGTGTCAAAATTGACAGGTGCGAATATTGTGGTGGGTTATGG
Organism: Patescibacteria group bacterium; assembly: GCA_034660995.1. Taxonomy (GTDB): domain Bacteria; phylum Patescibacteriota; class Minisyncoccia; order JAHIHE01; family JAGLIN01; genus JAYEKL01. Next base: position 11,816 of record JAYEKL010000070.1, read on the forward strand.
TTTGATAAAGATGAACTGAAAATTACTCGTGATACTCGTGATAAAAATTTAAGCTGGTTGGAATTTGATTTATGGGAAGACGAAAGTAAATTAATGATTAGCGGGAAGTCAGTTAATTGTCCAAGAGACAAAAAACCGCTTTTCAAAATAAAATATGGAAATACAGGTGTTATGGTTGATATTTGTCTTGATTGTCATGGTATTTGGCTTGATAGAGATGAGCTTGATAAAATTATTTCAGAGTTGAGAGAAAAAATAAATTCTGAAACAATACCAGAATATTTGAATGATCTTGGTAAGGAAATATCTACGCTTTTGGCTCATCCTGATAAGGCTGATGTTGAACTTCGGCATATTGTAATTATTATGAAAATGCTTGAATACAGATTTCTTGCTCAGCATCC
>JAYEKL010000071.1:0-2344 GCA_034660995.1 Patescibacteria group bacterium
AACTCGAAAATACAATTAATATGGGAGGGATCAAGGGGGGCGATATCAGCAAGAAGGCTTTTGCTGAATATTGGTGGTATGATTTAGGTTAGCATGGGTGGTATGATTTTGCTTAGCGCTATAGTTCCGCAACCCGCGGTGAAAAAATTGCAAAATAAAATAAATTAAAACTATTGCAAAATAAATAATCAATGTATCAGGGAATGTACTTTAAAGCTCCTGATGGGTAGTGGTGACTATTCCACGCCAAGTCCTATTCAATTTTGTCTTGAATTTGCGATCAAATGTTGCGATAATAACTTTGTCTTAATATTTAAAAATTTCAACCCGATAGGGCATGAGGTTATTCATGTTGAGATCATGAAAAATTTCGATACCCGGAATATCGATGAAATTCCGAATTATTTTGTTTATTTCAGATTTTGGGATTTGATATACTTTATCCATTACATAAACAAATTATCATGATACAAGAAATGTCCTGGTAGAATTTGAAAAACGTTTTGCGATCACGAGAGACACTAAAAACAAAAAATTTAGTAAATTTTATATTTGCCTCAATAAATATAACAGAAAAGTTAAAAAGCAGATAGGGAAAATACAAGACAGTATTAACATGTGTCTATAGTAAACCCCTTTTCTTTCTGGAGACATTAAGATGAGTAAACAAGATGTCGCGATATGGATTATAGGAATCCAGACAGGACCGAAAAAAGAAGAACAATACAGCTCTTATGAAGAGCTAAAAAAAAGGAGAGTTGTCGCCCAAGGCTGGCCTGAACTACAGGATCTGTCATGCTTGTACAAAAAAACTGAAAAGAAAATCCGAAAAGGGATTAATATACTTGGGACAGGTTCTGAGAATGTCAGAGTATTTATAAACATGCTTAAAGAAATTAAACATGGAGACATTGTTATCGGAGCAGAGGGGACTCGTTTGAAAGGTGTTTGTCAAATTCCGGAAGGGGTTATTTATGGTTATGATAATGATGGCTCTTTCACTGCCATAAACCCATCGGAATTTAATAAGGATGATTTTAATTATGCACATTGCCTATTTCCAGTAGTCTGGGTTGACTGGGATATGCTTGGAATACCTGAATTTGGCCCTGGAGGACAAGGAGTAAGTCATCATTTCCAAAATTTTCGTCCAGACAATCAGAAAGATAGAAACACAGTCTTGAATGCTTGGGAAAACTACAAAACTAAAACGAAATTTGAAGTTTTTCCGGAAAGCAACAAAAAGCACTACAAAATAAAGAAGCACGCTTTTAATGCCCGTGTTAAAGCTTGCATTAAGAATCTGGAGGATTCAGTTATGAAAGAAAGCTATCAGACAATTGAGGCGTCTCTCGTCCAATTTGGGCAAACGATTCTTTATGGTCCACCCGGTACCGGAAAGACTTTTTTAGCGAAAAAATTTGCGGAAGAGCACTGGAAGCTCGGGAGAAGTGAGAATGAGAGTGGGGGCTTTTTCAAAATAGTTCAATTCCACCCCTCCTATAACTATGAAGATTTTGTTCGAGGAGTTCAAGTTCGTACGGAGAAAAATGATCAGGACAAAAGTGAGATTGTATATGAATCTGTGAACAGAATCTTAGGACATATGGCTCAGGCCGCGCTTATTAAATGGGAGAAAGCCAAAAAGGAGGCCAAGGAAACGCTGGGTGAAAATACAACAAAAAATGATATAGAAAATATAGCTAAAGAGGCTGTGGAAAAATTCGTTCTCATCATCGACGAGATTAACCGCGCTAATCTGGCGGCAGTTCTTGGGGAATTGATTTATGCCTTAGAATACCGTGACAAACCAGTTGAAACACCTTACGAAGTTGAGGCTACTATTGATGGACAGAAAGGGGCAGGAAAAACAACAAAATTAACAATTCCTCCGAATTTTTATATCATCGGCACAATGAATACCGCAGATAGATCAATAGGACATATCGATTATGCTGTCAGACGGCGTTTTGCTTTCATACCATGCCCGCCTGATGCTGAAGTAATTAAAAATTACTATCAAGAAGAAAAAATTAAAAAAAAGGCAGAAGCGCTGTTTGACGCAACAGCCAAACTTTTTAGCGACCATTATCTTTCGCCTGATTTTCATAAAGATGATGTTCAGGTAGGGCATACTTATTTCTTGGTAGATAAATCCAAAAACAAGAAGGACATGGCAAATGAATTAGCGCAAAAATTCATTTATCAGGTTTACCCGCTGCTTAAAGAGTATTATAAAGACGGCATTTTTAAGGAATCGGAATCCATCGAAATTATTATTCCTGAGGGTCCTAAAATAAACATAAAAGATCACTTAAATTCAGAAAAAATCAACGAAATCACT
>JAYEKL010000072.1:0-2322 GCA_034660995.1 Patescibacteria group bacterium
TTACGGAAAGCAAAGATATTTAACAAAGAGATTTCCAAACTCATTGGAAATATTTTTAAAACGGATTATAAAAAAACGGTCAGGAGACGAATTAGCAAGATTAAAGATAAATTAAGCCCTTTAGTCATTGTAAAGCGTATAATGGGTGGTTTAGATAAAAAATTACCTCAAGTTATCAAAGCAGTAGGCAATAAAAATAAGCCTTCTACTTCTAATGCGGCAGAAACTTTTTTTAGCCAATTTGACCGTTTTTACAAGGCTAAAAGAGGTTATTTTTGTGATAAAAAATCTGCACAAAAGCATCTAAACCTGTATTTACTTGGATATATTTTTTCTATAGGTGCTAAAGGACAAGCCTGTCCGTTAGAAAAAACTGGTGCCAATGTAATACAATTACCAATATACCATTTAGTAAACCGCCCGAATATTATTATGCTAAAAGAGAAGATGGCACAATACTACAAAGAAGTAGCTTAAAAAATAGAATAGATAATTTCCTCGATTTGTTTTAATATTTTAAATACTACGCCAGTTGCAAAGATTCCTATTTCAAAAGTAGGAATGAAATTATCCAGGAAAAAAATATACTACAAGGGCAGTACGTACTAAAAACAATGAAAATTATTTATTGCCTAATAAAAGTGAAAATTTTGACTAATATTATACTAATTATTTTTCAAAACTGATATTTTCTTACCTTATTTTTTTATGAGACTTTTTAATGCAACACCCCCATAATGAGGCAGTGTTGCATTACTAATCCAGAAAAATAAGGCTTTCTAGAAAAATTATCTATAAAAAACTGGACAAAGTTAAAGATAAGGTAGCAAATTCTCAAGTTGACGAATTAATTTTGGCTTGAATCCTAGGAAAAAAGTGCCATAATATTCTTAAAAACGACTACTATAAAGGAAAAAAAATGGCACTTGAAATAGAAATAAATAATAATAACCAATTTAGAGTAAAAGCTCAAACTTTTTTTACAGATTGGTTACCCAATATATCCGCAAATAGAAAAATAATATTAATTGTATTAAGATATCTTCGAGATGCGGATGGAGAGGCATTATTCACGTTTAAAGATTTGGCAGTGATAGTTGGAAGCGGAGAAAAGCAAGCAGCAAGTAAACATGTAGAAGAATTTCGTAAATGTGAAGAAGACTTTCTAAAAACGATTCAGCATAAATGTAAAGCAGATGAGCAAATTTTAGAATCGGTTTTGGAAATATTAGAAGAAAATTTATTGTTAACAGATAAAGAGATAATAGAACGAATAAGTAAAAAATTAAATCGTTCAGACATAACTATGAGTAAGATTAGGACTGCTTTGAATAAGATAAGTGCAAAAGAAATACGTAAAATAGTAAAAAAGCAGATAAGTAATGGAAAAATGCATTATAAGGAAGAATATTTATTAAATTGTTTCTTTGAAAAAGCCAATGAAAAAGTAGAAGGTAAAGAAGCAGGGGAAATTTCTCAGGAAATTATAGAAAATCTTAAAGCAAGTAAAGTAATAGAATTTAATAAAAAAGAGATAAACAAAGAAGTAAGAAAGAAAGTAGATGGAATTGAAGAAGGTAAAAGCCTTTTTAACGAAGAAGTAAATAAAAAAAAATTAACAAATATCTGGAAAAGCCCATTAGGATTTAAATTATTAGCTTTTATATTTTATTATCATGGAATAAGCCAAGGAATTATTGGATCATGGTTCGGCAAAGATAAATCCACTATATGCCGTTGGTTAGAAGATATATCACTATTGGCAGGTATTTACTTAAAGAACCTTATGGTCGATTTCTCCGGTAAGGTAGCTATAGATGAGAAATGGATAAAAATTGGGGATGTTTGGTTTTATCTGTTTGTTGCAATAGATTGTGTAAGCGGTTATCCTCTGTTAGCAAAGATATATAAATCTAATAGCACAAATTATTGTAAATTATTTCTATTAGAATTAAAAATTAGGGGATATATTCCTAAGATTATTATTACCGATGGTTGGGACAGTTATATTAGGGCTATAAAAACTGTTTTTCCCGGTGCAGAGCACCTCTTGTGTAGATTTCATGTTATTCGTTCATTGTTTCGCAGGTTACGGAAAGCAAAGATATTTAACAAAGAGATTTCCAAACTCATTGGAAATATTTTTAAAACGGATTATAAAAAAACGGTCAGGAGACGAATTAGCAAGATTAAAGATAAATTAAGCCCTTTAGTCACTGTAAAGCGTATAATGGGTGGTTTAGATAAAAAATTACCTCAAGTTATCAAAGCAGTAGGCAATAAAAATAAGCCTTCTACTTCTAATGCGGCAGAAACTTTTTT
>JAYEKL010000073.1:0-11446 GCA_034660995.1 Patescibacteria group bacterium
TTCTTTTTTTCTTCTTTCTCTTCTTTTTTTAAAAATAGATTCCTCTCATTTAAACTATTTATCTTCGGAATATTTCTCCCTACGATAACAATAATAATTCCTATTGAGATAATTATAACAATTTGAGGTATCAAATCGAATGTCATACTTTTTATTTTTTATAATTTTTTAGTAAAACCAACTCGCAGTCTATTGTTCTACAAGCATTTACCCAATTCACTAATGTGAACCTTTTTTTTATTTTTACTCTCAAATTCAACAAGGACTTTATTTGCCAACACATCTAGTTCCACAACCTTAACTTTTTTATTTTCAACTATAAACTTTTTTCCAATATTTGGCATTTTTGACAAACTGTCTTTATATTGCTCAGATTCAAAACCAAGACAACATTTAAGCCTTCCACACAACCCAGAAAGCCTTTCACTTCCCCTCTGTCCCATTTGTTGTACTTTTGCATCTTCTGTCGTAACACTTTTTAAATTGCCTGAAAACTTTATACAGCAAAGTTCTCTTCCGCATATACCAAATCCCATTTTTCCTCTTGCTTCATCTCTAGAACCGATTTGTTGTAATCTTATTGATCGTTGAAACTTTTTTGAAAGGCTTTTTACTAAATCTCTAAAGTCAACTCTCCTTTCAGCAATAAACGAAAAAACTATCTTTCCTCCATCAAAACTAAAACGCGCGCTAACAATTTTCATAGCCAACTTTCTCTCGTTCGTAAGTTTTTTACAGACTTTAACTGCCTTTTCACCCTTTTCTTTATTTTTTTCTATCACCTCAAAATCAACCGAAGTTGCCTTTCTTACTATAGTAGAAACCTCTTCTTTACTTTCAACATTTATTTTTTCAACTATTCCATTTTCTACTCCAGAATTAACATTAACAATAACAATATCTCCTTCTAAAAGACTCCAGTTACCAGAATCAAATATGACTGAATCGTCCCAAGGAAATACTTTTACGCTTATTTTCATAAAGTTACAATAAATTACTACAAGTTATCATTCTACACCAATAAAGAAATACAAAATAAGCTATATTAGACCTCTTGCGTAATTACTTTCTACTACGATTTCCATATTTTGGTCAAATTCTCCAAAAATTTTGTCAGCTTAGCTTAGGCTAAACTTCAAAAATTATTTGAAAAATTTGCCTCAAAATATGCTTATGTCCTCTGGAGGGAAAATCTCGTAACGAAATTAATTACGCAAGAGGTCTATTATATCTCAAATCTAATGATATTTTCTACCTTTATATTTTCTCCTAATTTTGCAATTTTTTCTGTTATTAACTGCTCAATAGTAAAGTCAGGATTTTTAACAAATTGCTGATTTAATAGACAAATTTCATCAAAGTGCTTTTTTACTTTACCTTCAACTATTTTTTCTGCTATATCTGCAGGCTTATTCTCTTTCTTAACTTCTTCTGTAATCTCTTCTTTTTTACTTTTCATTTCTTCAGAAGCTATCTCGCTGTAGTCAATATATTTTGGAGAAACTGCTGCAATATGCATTGCAAGATCATGAGCAAATTCTTTAAATTCTTCATTTCTTGCAACAAAATCAGTTTCACAAATAATTTCAACCAAAACTCCTACTTTTCCGTTACCATGAACGTACGAACCAATGCATCCTTCTGCCATCCCTCTACCACATTTTTTATCAGCAACCTTTGTTCCGCTTTTTTGCAAAACTTTTATCGCTTCTTCAAGATTACCAGAGCTTTCTTCAAGAGCCTTTTTGCACTGCATCATACTCGCTCCTGTACGATCTCTTAAACTTTTTACTTCTTTAGCTGTAATCATAATATATTTATGTTAAATATTTATTTTAGAATTATTGCTTTTTTGCTTCAATTATCGTATCAGCAATAATATTTGTCATTAATTTAATTGCTCCAATTGCATCATCATTAGAAGGAATTGGATAGTTAACCAAGCTAGGATCAACATTAGTATCAACAGTAGCAATTACAGGAACATGCTCCGACCTAGACTCAGTAAGCGCCGTTGAATCTTCTTTTATATCAACAATAAAAACAGCTTCTGGAAGTTTTTTGATAGTTTTAATACCACCAAATTTCCGTTCAAGCCTCTTTATCTCTCTGTCTATTTCTAATCTTTCTTTTTTATTATATTTCTTTTCAAGCTCCCCACTATCTTTTTCTGACACCATCTTTTCAAGTCTTTTAATACTGCTTGCGATTTTATTAAAATTTGTAAATGTTCCGCCAAGCCATCTTTCTGTAACATAGGGCATACCACATTTTTCTGCCGCTTCTTTAACAGTTTCTCTTGTCTGTTTTTTTGTACTTACAAAAAGAATAACTCCGCCTTTACGCATTACGTCTTTTACAAACCCAAGAGCTTCATTTAATTTTACTACAGTTTTTCCTAAATCTATAATATTTATACCATTTCTCATTGTATAAATATATTGGGTCATCTTTGGGTGTCTTTTAGATTTTTTATGTCCAAAATGAACCCCTACTTTAAGCATTTCCATCATGCTAACCTCTTTGTTTTTCTTACTTTCCATTATTTTTTCCTTTCTTTTTTGACGTATATTAATCTAAATATAGAGATATTTATCTATATTTAAACAAAACTATCCGCTTTTTCAATATTACGCCAATTTTACCAAGTTTGGTAAAATTAATAAATTAAAAGTACTAAGGAGAATTCCTTGATACTAAAATAGTATATCATAAAAATAAAATATGGCAAGGAAATAAAAATTTGCCAAAATTAAAATTTTCTGTTAGAATTTATTTACATTTAAACAGTAATTTTATTCCTTACTATAACGAATATGAAAAAGAAAATACACCCAAAATACAACGAATGTAATGTAAAATGCGTTTGTGGTAATACTTTTACAACAAAATCAACATTGACAGAAATAAATGTTGAAGTTTGTGGAGCTTGTCATCCTGTTTATACGGGAAAACAAAAAATTGTAGATTCAACAGGAAGAGTTGAAAGATTCCAGAAAATGATTAAGAAGAAAGGATCAAAAACAATAAGATCAAAAGCAGAAAAAAGAGCCAAGAAATCAGAGAAAAAAATTGAAGCTAAAAGTAAAATTAAAAACGATACAGAAAAGAAAACCAAGAAATAGCATGCTTACAATAATACTCTATTTTGATTTATGTTTTAATAAGGAATATAGATAAAACATAAATTAAAATGGGGTTATTTATTAATAATGAACATTTTGTACCACCACAATCTTAATATAAGCTATATGAGAGACAAATTAGAAAAGATAAAGAAAGAATATGAAAAGATCACGAAAGAGCTCAGTGAATTTGGTGTTATTTCTGATATAAAGAAATTTAAAAATTTAAACAAAAGACAAAGTAAGCTCAAAGAGATTGTAGATAAATATGAACAATTCTTAATAATAGAAAAAACCTTAGAAGAGAATGACGAAATAATAAAAAAAGAGGATGACAAAGAACTAATATCAATGGCTACTGAAGAAAATGAGAGATTAGCAGAAAAAAGGGAAAAACTAGAAAAAGAAATACAACTTCTTATGATTCCAAAAGACGAAAGAGATGAAAAAGATGTACTAATGGAGATTAGAGCTGGCGCAGGAGGAGACGAAGCGGGACTTTTTGCTTCTGAATTATTTAGAATGTACGCAAAATTTGCCGAAAATAATAACTGGAAGACAATTATTTTAAACTCAAGCAGAACATCAATCGGTGGCTTTAAAGAAATTATCTTTGAAATGAACGGACAAGATGTATATTCAAAAATGAAATATGAAAGCGGAGTTCATAGAGTGCAAAGAATACCTGAAACTGAAAAACAAGGTCGTGTTCATACTTCAACCGTGACAGTCGCGGTTCTTCCTCAGGCAGAAGAAACTGATATAAAAATTAAAAATGAAGATGTTAGATTTGACATTTTTCGCTCATCTGGTCCAGGAGGACAAAGCGTCAACACAACAGATTCTGCCGTTCGCGTAACGCATATTCCAACTGGAGTAACAGTGTCCTGTCAAGATGAAAAATCACAGCTAAAAAATAAAAATAAAGCAATGCAAATTTTGCGATCAAGGCTTCTTGCTATTGAAGAAGAAAGAAGAGCAAAAGAAGAATCTGGAGCAAGAAAAAACCAAATCGGCACTGGAGATAGAAGTGAAAAAATTAGAACATATAATTTTCCACAAGACAGAATAACCGATCACAGAATCAAGAAAAGCTGGCACGAAATTGAAACTATCCTTGAGGGAAGCATTGAGAATATAGTTGATTCTCTTATGCAAGCAGATTTAGAAAAAAAACAAACAAAAAATTAATTTTTATATAAAAATTTTTCAAAAAGCCAGTAGGCTGTTTTTTTATGCACTGATATTATCAGGGTAAAAGTGAAATTAAATAATCAAGTCTTTTTCTTGGTCTATATCAATAAGACAATATGCTTTTCAGTTATGATGAATATAGAGTAAAAAAAGAGGATTGTGATGGTAATAGACGGTTTATCGAACATAATAATTTTTTCCAATTCGTCTCTGATTCTTTCCTGCGAAACGAATTCCAGTAATTTACTATTTTTTTGATTGCTTCAAAAGTATCCCGTTCTATTTCAAAATCCAACTCCGAAGAAAATCGCGCCGCGCGCAACATCCGCAAAGCATCCTCAATGAAGTTCCTCGCCGCAAGCGGACGGGGTATCTTTGTTAGAATTATAAAGATACGCCCCAAGGGGCGGGGAATTATACCCGGAAGAGATTAAATCTTTCATTGGCATCACCAACCGCCCTGATAACTTTATTTTTCAAATCCTTCTGCCCATTAAATGAATCAATAATTTCGCAATTCGCAATTCGCAATTTTCATTGCCATTGCGTTGATTGTAAAATCCCGCCTCGCCAAATCGTCTTTTAAATTCGGAGTGAATTCAATTTTATCCGGATGCCGTTTGTCGCTATAACCAGTATCAATCCGATAAGTGGTAATTTCTATATTTTTCAAATTTTCATCTTTTGCGTCTTTATTGACAACTGTCACCGTGCCAAAAGTATTATTGTAAAAACTGGCGGGAAATATCCGCTGTATTTCTTTTGGTTTGGCGTTGGTCGTTATATCCCAATCTTTAGAATTTCTATCCAGCAAAAAATCCCGTACGCATCCACCGACAATGTAAGCTTCAAACCCGCGCTTTTCTATTTTTTCCGTAATAGTTTGTACTTCTTTTGGTATTTGCATAGTTCAATTCTAGCATACGATTGAAAGTAGTCAAAAAAAATATCTCTTTTCTAAACAAAAAAAGAAAGCAGAGCAGTCTTGATTTAAACTGATGCTTGTTCTTACTTTCCTATCTCTGTAACAATTTGAAGATTTCTGACAAATTTATCTCTGAATTTTCTTATTGCCTCCATGCCTACCATGGTAAATCTATATCTGCAAACTGGTATCCGCATGACGGACAGGTTAGGATATATTCTTTGCCACAGTCTTCACAGAGAAAAAATTTTAGCAGTATTGAGCCGCAGTTGGGACAATAGTACTTACCCCTTTTCAAAAACTTTCTTTGAGGTTCGTATCCCTTGCAATACAATTTCTGCTCACTTCGCAAATGATGCCACTTTTCCTTCAATTGTTCGCGTATTTCTCTCTCTTCCTTGGTCTGGTCTCGTCTTTGAGACTTTTTGAACTCTTCTAAAGATTGCGTCATCTCTATTACCTCCTATTTCTGTTTGTCCTTCTATCTCTTTCCGCAAGAAGTGTTATTCTTGTCAGAATCATTTTATGAGACGAAAAACTGCCTATTAAAAAACTAACAACCAGTTTCCCATTTCCAAAAATAATTATATTTCAAAAAACAATTCCTACCTAGTTACCAACTGCTCACTCTATAACAAAACTAAAAAATGTCAAGCCCAAAAAATAAAAATAGCATAGTTGACACTGTTTTTATTTATCTAAATTCATTTCTTATTTTATTCACCCTCTTTAATCTTTTTCAGAATATAAGTAACAAATTGCTCCTTTTTGTTTTCTTCATCATTTCCCCATTTTTCAGAGCTTTCCACTTCCAAACCATTTTCTTCAAAAAATTTTCTCCACTCCTCATCGCTATGCATATTCAGCTTGGATATTTCTAAATTATAAATCGCAATTTTAGCGCGCGCGTAAGCCTCTGCTGAAAAACCCTCTTGTGGCAGATCTTCCGTAATTATTATTTTTCCACCTTCCTTAATTATTCTTCCCATTTCTTCTAAAACTTTTTGTTGCTGTTTATCGTTCAATTCTTGAAAAGCGAAATTGGACATAGCAATTTCAACTGCTTCGTTTTCAAAAGGCAAGTTTTCTCCTTTGCCGAAAACCGATTCTATCTTTTCTCCTGCTTCTGATTCAGAAACTCTTTCTGACGCATAATCGTTCGGATCTACACCGATTATTTTTATTTCTCTCTCAGGATTGGCTTCTATAATTGCTTTATCATCGTGTTGCTTTCCACTGCCAATGTCGGCTATTGTTATTTCACTATCAATTTCTTCTAGCGCTTCATTTATTCCAGATCTTTCTATCATTTTTCTTTCCATCTTTTCAAGCCCATTTTCAGCGAACGGCAAATTGCTCGCTTCGTGAGAAATTTTATTCTTGGTGACATTAGTAACATTTTTGATTTTTTCCACAAGAGATCCTTCTCCTTACAAAGCATTTTTTATGGACATAGAATTAGGATGTTTTCTTTTTGTTTCTGATTTCTCTTCTGGCAGTATTTCAAAAGTATTCATATTTATAATTTAGTTGATTATTATTTTTATTATAGTAATTTTTTAATAAAGTCAAGAAAAATTAAGCACTCCAATTAAGCACTCCTTTTTTATTTTACCAAGCTAGACTTAGGAAGAGAGGGGAAGAGACTAGAAGACTAGGGATAAGGTTGAGGGAGTGAGGTTGAGAAGACTAGGGGTTGACAACATTTTAAAAGTATGCTAGGATGCATTGTTGACATGAGATACTGCTTCCAAAAAAATTTGATTAGAGATAAAATATGACAGAAAAATTTATTGGGAGCAATACAAATATCTTGTGTCAACAAAAAATTTGGAAACCTTTTGCAAAAGCAGATTTGCAAATGCAAAAATGAGCTCCAAAGACCCCAAGAGAGCTCAAGGTTTCAAAAGGAAAAGATTGCTAGTATTGCGAACTGTGGTGACATAGCACCACAAGAACTACATCGCAAAAAAGAAAAAAACCAACTAGCAATCTTTCCTAATCATCTTATTATTTTGTTTCACCAAAAAGCCAGCAGGCTGTTTTTTTTGCGCATTGATATTATTAAGATAAATTAGATTTTCAACACAAACACAAAGCGCGAGCATCGTAGGAACAAGGCAGTGCCTCGTCTCTACAAGATATAGATATTAGACTCACTGCGTATTAATTTCTACTGCTCCGCCAGCTGGCGGATTGGTCAAATTCTCCAAAAATTTTGTAGACACGCGATTAATCGCGTCTCTACTCGAGCTAAACCTCAAAAATTATTTGAAAAATTATGCCTCAAAATATGAAGATTTCGTAATGAAACTAATACGCAGTGAATCTATTGAAATTCATACGCTTTAAAATAAAAAACTACAACCTAAAACCTACGAATTAACTCCAATAATTAAATACCCCGCGATTATTAAAAAGACCTGAGCAATAAAAGTGCTAAAAACAAGAAAGTATGAAGCAAGTCTTTCTCTGTTATATAAAATATAACCAAGAATTGAATTAAATAAAAACAAAATTAAGCCTACAAAAGAAATTAAATAAATTTTTTCATAACTACCTAAACAATCTACTCCAAAAATTAAATTATAATGTAAAATTATTGGATAATCACTTTCTATTTTATTTTGAAAAAAATAAAACCAAAGAGAAATATTCAACAATAAGCTAAAAACAGTCAATCTTATTATCAGCTTATTTTTCCAAAATGAATTTGAAAAAAATAGTTTTACTCCGCTTAGTAAAAACTTCAAAAAAATAAAGATTCTTCTCACAATAATTTTTATTAATTTTTCTTTTTTTTCTGACATTTATTTTAAATTAAACCTTACAAACAAATTCTTATAGAATTAGATTAACGACACTATAATATATCCTGCGATAGAAAAGAACGCTATCATTGGAAGGGCTGGAATTGCCTTTTTTTCTTTTTGGGTTACAAAAACCAGATGATCAGCAATAAGACCAATAATTGCTCCAATAATTATAGCAATAGAAAACCTAACTCCATCAACAAAAGCAGCAGTTGCAAAAAATAATGGCAAGGCTATATCCCCTGTTCCAATAAAAATAAATTCTTTCCTATTATCAGCCTTAATAATATCAAACTTGTTTTTCCATAAAGAAAAACTTTTTGGAATTATAAGCGCTAACACAGCTCCCCTTGACGCCATACCTTTAAAAAGCTTTACCATATGGCGAGTTTTATAAATTGCTATAACATCATAAACAGAAAGTAAGATTAATATAAAAAGAGCAAAAACTGGATTGATACTAGCTCCCAAGCTAGCAGCGATTCCAGAAATTCCAATTATTATAATTATATTCTGTGTCCAAATTCGCGGATGCGTAAATCTAAAGACAACAAGCAAAACAGCGGCAAGAAACGCGTATAATTTAGAAAGAAAAAGTCCAAAAGGACCTTGCGCGCCAAAAATTATTGCTCCAGAAAAAAAGAATTCAAATAAAAACTTTCCTTTAAACTTCTTTAGAAATAACAACATTAAAGAAGTAGCAATAAAAAACGAAAGAAGAAATTGAAATATATCAATTTTAGCGGGAATATAAAAAGGCTTCAGGCCAGAAGAATCAGGTCCCGGTTCTACTTCTGGCGGTGGTTGTGGTGGGATATAAACAGATTTAACTGGTTCTGAAGTATAAACCACTTCTCCAGTCATCATACTATTTACCACCAACATAGCTAGTACTGCTGTCAATAAAAAAGCAACTACTGTTTGAACTAAAAAATTTAATTTTAAATCTCTTTTGTTTTTCATAATATTTGAATTTATAAAAACATATTAATCATTAGCATTGAATTAAAAAATCAGTAAGAATAAGCAATATTCTTCGACCTCGTGGAGAAGCTTATACGCATAGAGTTCTCCACAAGGTCGAACAATATTGTATGCGATATCCCTTTTTTTGTTTTTGAATTTATTCCAATACTGCTTTAATTCTTCTCACACCAGCACTGGATGATTGTTCTTTTTTAATTTTAAACTTTCCCAATTCAGATGTATTTTTTATATGCGGACCTCCGCAAATTTCTTTACTAAAAATATCATCGCCATCCCCTATTGTATAAACTTTCACTTTCTCGCCATATTTATTTTCAAACACGCCCATAGCTTTTATTTTTTTCGCATCTTCCAAGCTCATTTCCTCACAATTTACAGAAAGCTTTTTTTGAATCTGCTCGTTAACCATTTCTTCAATCTGCTGTTTCTCCTCATCCGTTAATTTTTCCGGATGTGAATAATCAAATCTTAACCTTTCAGCTGTAATATTACTTCCTTTTTGATAGACATGCTCGCCCAAAACTCTCCGCAAAGATTCCAAAAGCAAATGCGCCGCGGTATGTAATTCCACTGTCTCTTTGCCAGCATCCGCAAGTCCGCCTTTGAACTTTCCAGCTGACGCGGTACGAGAAAGTTGTTGGTGTTTTTGAAATTCTTCATTAAACTCTTTTATAATTTCTTCTTTATTATTAAGTTCTTTTTTTGAATTTAATTCCAATTCAGGAACAACAACATTTTCAATCTCTTCAAAACTTAATTCTAAGGGAAACCCAAAAGTAGAATAAATGTAAAATAATTTTTTACCTGTTATTTCGTTAAATGCAAGTTTTACTAATTCTTTTGCCCCTTGACTTAAAGTCTTCTCAAATTTCTCCTCCTCTTTTTTAATCTCATCTAAAATCTTATTTTTATGTTTTTCCAGCTCTGGATAAAAATCTTTATAAATATCAATAACAGTTTCCGCTAATGGCAATAAAAATTCATCGGGCATTTTTAATAAATTTCCATGCCTAATCGCCCGTCTTAATAACCGACGCAATATATATCCTCTATCTAAATTAGACGGCGTAACCCCGTCCGAAATCATAAAAACAGAAGTTCTGATATGATCAGCAATAATTCTACAGCTTGTAATTCGTAATTCTTTAATTTTTTCAATTATTGGTTTTAATACATCCGTTTCATAAACATTATCATACCCGTTCAAAATCGCCAGCGTCCTCTCCAACCCCATCCCCGTATCAACATTCTTCTGCGACAAAGCAACATATTCAAAAACTTTTGACTTTGTAACTTTATAAACTTTCAACTTCTTTTCGTATTCCATAAAAACATTATTCCAAATCTCAACATATCTTCCACAAGAACATCCTGGTTTACAGTCTTTTTCATTCGGACAATTTTCAAAATTCACTGACTTTCCTAAATCAATAAAAATTTCTGTATCTGGTCCGCACGGTCCTTCTTCGCTAGCTGGACCCCACCAATTATCTTCTTTTGGCAAAGGAAAAATTCTAGCAGTTTCATTATTCTTTTTTTCTTTTTCAAAAATCTCCGCATTAACTCCAATTTTCTCAAAACAACTTTGCCAAATTTTGATAGACTCTTCGTCTCTTGGCGCATCGTCATCACCTTCAAAAACCGTTACTTTTATTTTTTCTGGATCAATCCCTAGCCATTTTTTATCTGTCAAAAACTCCCAGCTCCAACGAATTGAATCATCCTTAAAATAATCTCCCAAAGACCAATTTCCAAGCATTTCAAAAAAAGTGTTGTGTGTGCTATCGCCTACATCGTCTATATCTCCCGTTCTAACGCATTTTTGCACATTAACAAGCCTTTTCCCAACAGGATGGTTTTCACCCATTAAATACGGAACCAGAGGATGCATTCCGGCAGTCGTAAAAAGAACACTTGCGTCATTCTCTGGCACAAGCGAAGCCGAAGGAATTTTTTGATGTCCTTTTCCTTTAAAAAACTCAATATATTTTTCGCGTAATTCTTTAGAAGAGATCATTTTCTATTTATTATTTAATTAACAATGGTAAGCTCCTAAAAAGAGCGCCCATCGCCTACTATTACAGTATATCTTAAATAGATAAAAAAATAAAGACTGGTAATGTCTTTATTCTTGTAAAAAACGTTTAATACTTAAGTATTAAGTATATAGTATTAAGTATTAAGCACCCTACTTAATATCCTTCGACCTTGTGGAAAAGCTTGTTCGCAAAGAAGCTTACTTCACGCGTATAGTTCTCCATAAAGTCGAACAATATTTGTTGAACATCGTTGGCTCCATAGTCCCGGCAGGGCTGTGGAGCCTATTGTAATTTCAAACTTTGTAAAAAGAGATTTAAGAAAATTCTGCATTTAGGCTCCACAGCTCTAAAGAGACTATGGAG
>JAYEKL010000074.1:0-11354 GCA_034660995.1 Patescibacteria group bacterium
TTATATGTTGTTGCAAATGAGCAAGCATTGCATTTTCAACAACTTTTTGCTTCTGCGAAAGAATATGGTTTATGTAAAAATATTAAGCTGGAGCATATTAAGTTTGGAATGGTTCTTGGCAAAAATGGAAAGAAATTTTCTACAAGAAAAGGAGAAACAGTAGAGCTTAAAAGTTTGATTAGTAAATCAATCAAACTTTCTCAAAAAGTAGTTGAAGAAAAGAATCCAGAATTAAGCAAAAAAGAGAAGAAAAAGATCGCTAAGATCGTTGGTTTGGGCGCAATTAAATATAATGATCTGTCACAAAACAGAATGACAGATATTGCTTTTGATTGGGATAAAATGCTTTCTTTTGATGGAAATAGCGCTCCGTACTTACAATACACCTGCGCGAGAATAAATTCTTTAAGAAAGAAATATAACAAACTTTATAAACTTAATCGTGTTAATGTTTTTGATAAGCCAGATTTTAGCCTATTAAAAGAAGATGCTGAAAAAAACATTATGCGTCAACTTATTAAATTTCCAGAATCTATTGAAAGCGCTGCTCGTGAAAATTCACCACATTTAATTGCCTTGTACATTTATGAGCTTGCTTCTTTATATAACAGTTTTTATAATTCTATCCCAATTCTAAAATCTGAAAAACAAACTGTCAAAGCAAGAATTTATTTATCTAGGTCGGTGATGATTATAATAAAAAATGGTTTGGATTTATTGGGAATTGAAACATTGAAAAAAATGTAGATTGTGAAATGACATTGTGGATAACTTCATTTGACAATAATTTTTATTTATTATAGATTAACAGTGTTGAGTGGAAAAGCATTTTTCTAACCATCCCCTATTCAACCCCACTCAGCGTTTCAGTTATAAAGACGAAAAGAGGAGATAATCAAAGTGACTGGATAACCAAGCAGGATTGGTAGTGGGCTGTTAACCCACCATAACTCGAGGTTCAAATCCCGATCCAGTCGTTCAAACTAAACAGGACTGTCAATGTGCCTGTTTTTCTTTGACTTTTTTCAGTTTTTTGGTAAGATGAGAGTGCAAGCTTTATCATAGAGATTGCGTATTTTCTGTCATTCTGAACTTGTTTCAGAATCTATTATATTTTAGGTTTAGTTTATCCTATTTAAAACAATCTTTCAATTATGACGAAACCTCAAGTATCTTATTATTTGTTTTAAAAATATGGTAATTGCGTTTTCGTCTTAGTTGAAAGGTTTAGTGATTTATAGGTTAGATTAGTGTAATAATTGGAAGATTCTGAAACAAGTTCAGAATGACAAATTTTTATAGAATAAAAATAAACAAATGCAAAAATACAGAACACATACTTGCGGAGAATTAATTAAAAAAGATAAAGGAGAAAAAGTTATCTTGTCCGGCTGGGTTAATTCTAGAAGAGATCACGGAGGGCTTATTTTTGTTGATCTGCGAGATAGATATGGCTTAACGCAAATTACTTTTGATCCTAAAGTTTCAGAAGAATCATGGAAAACAGCCGAAAATCTAAGAAATGAGTATGTTATTAGAATTGAAGGAAAGGTAATTTTACGACCAAGTAATATGATAAATTCAAAATTAAAAACTGGTGAAATTGAAGTGGAAGCTGAAATAATAGAAATTTTGTCAAAATCAAAAACCCCGCCTTTTGAAGTTGAGGAAATTGAAGGCGTTGATAAAGCGAAAGATGTAAAAGAAGATCTTAGGCTGGAATATAGATATTTAGATATAAGACGCAAGAAAATGAGGGATAATATTAAAATGCGTCATAAAGTTATTAAATTTATACGCGATTATCTTGATCAAAAAGATTTTTGGGAGATTGAAACTCCTAGTCTTACTAAAAGTACGCCAGAAGGCGCAAGAGACTTTATTGTGCCATCAAGACTCCATCAGGGAAAGTTCTATTCTTTACCGCAATCACCACAGCAATACAAACAGCTTTTGATGGTTGGTGGAGTAGAAAAGTATTTTCAAATTGCAAGATGTTTTCGCGATGAAGATCAAAGGGGAAATAGGCAATTAGAGTTTAGTCAGCTTGATTTGGAAATGTCTTTTGTGAACCAAGACGAAATACTTGATTTAATGGAAAAAATGATGATGAATCTAGTAGAAAAGCTATCTGACAAGGAAATAATGTTTAAGCCGTTTCCAAGATTAAATTATGACGATGTTATGAGAAAATATGGTGTTGATAAACCAGATCTTCGCTATGAATTAGAAATTGAGGATATTAGCGAAATTGTAAAGGGATGCGGGTTTGGAGTTTTTGATCAGGCGGTCAAAAAAGGGGGAGTAGTACGAGCAATTTGCGCTAAGGAGGCTGCTAAATTTTCACGAGCTGAAATTGATAAATTAACAGAATATGCCAAAGAATTTGGAGCAAAAGGACTCGCTTATATTATAATTAAAGAAAACGAATTACAGTCTCCAATAGTGAAATTTTTAGGAGATGAAGTTGCGCAAGAAATTGTAAAGAAAATGAAAGGTGAGCCAGGCGATATAATATTTTTTGGCGCAGATAGCAAGAAAATTGTTAGAGAGGTTTTAGGACAAATAAGATGTGAACTTGCGAAAAAACTTGATTTAATAGACAATGATAAGCTTGCTTTTGCTTTTATTGTAGACTGGCCGTTGTTTGAGGAAGAATTTGAAGATGGTCATTTTTCTCCCGCTCATCATATGTTTACAATGCCTCGCAAGGAAGATTTAAAGCTTCTTGAAAGTAGTCCAGAAAAAACAAAATCATATCAACATGATATGGTTTTAAATGGAAGCGAGGTAGCTGGTGGAAGCATTAGAATTCATAATAGAAAAATTCAGGAAAAAATATTTGATTTAATTGGATTTAGCGCGGAAAAGAAAAAAAGTTTTGAACATATTTTAAAGGCTTTTGAATATGGTCCGCCGCCACACGGAGGAATAGCGATGGGACTAGATAGACTTATTATGATTTTATGTGGTGAAAAAGATATTCGTGAAGTAATTGCTTTTCCAAAATCAGGAGATGGCAAAGATTTGACAATGGACGCTCCAAGTGAAGTTGAAAAAGAACAGTTGGACGAATTGGGAATTAAAGTGAAAAAATAAAAAAACATTGCTGTATTGTTAAATTGTTAAACAGAGAATGGATTTCCCTCTTGAGAGGGGGTTGGGGGCAGGGTAATTCAGGGTAATTCACTCTTGACAAAATAAACCTGTCATTCCGACCGGAGCACTGATAAATTCAGCATAAACTTCGCGGAGTGGAGGAATCTGTAAACACAATTATGTTTTGCTTATTTAGCAAATTACATTTTATCCGCTCACAGATCTCTCGGCTCCTATCGTCGCTCGGGACAAGCCAAACATAGATGTCATTTCGAATCCCGATAGGGTGAGAAATCTATAAGCTATACTATGCCAGGAATAAGAAAGGTTTCGGTGAAATTTAATTAGCTTACAGATCTCTCCATTTCGCTATCGCTCCAGTCGAGATGACATCTACGCATTCAGAATATCTCTGTTTCCTTTATATGACAAAAATGAGAAGATTTTAGAAGGAGTAAATTACCCTGAGGTTGGGGGTGTGTTAAAAAGCTTGTTACACACCCCTTGCCCATCTCAAAAGAGGAATGATTTATAGTCTAGAAAGCCAGTAAAAATATTGTAATTTTTTCTAATTTTACTTTGTATTTTTAGCTTTATTTTTCCATTTTTTTTATTATTTTTATATGCTATAATGAAAATATAAAAATGTTAGAATGTTAATATGTTAAAATGCCGATATGACTAATAAATATGAACCAATAATTGGAATGGAAGTTCATGTAGAATTGAAAACTAATTCAAAAATGTTTTGTTCGTGCGCGAATAATCCAGATGAAGTAGAACCAAATAAAAACATTTGTCCAATTTGTATGGGACATCCAGGAACTTTACCAGTAGCAAATAAAAAAGCAATAAAATACGTGATAAAAACTGGTTTGGCATTAAATTGTAAAATTGCCAAGCTTTCTAAATTTGACCGAAAGAATTATTTTTATCCTGATTTGCCAAAAGGATATCAAATCTCTCAATACGATCAACCACTTTGTGAAAAAGGGTATCTTCTAATAAATGACAGAAAAATTGGTATAACAAGAATTCATCTTGAAGAAGACACAGGGAAGCTTATTCATCCAAAAGGAGCTAATCATTCGCTAGTAGACTTAAATCGCGCTGGCACACCGTTAATGGAGCTTGTAACAGAGCCAGAGATTAGTTCTTCCATTGAAGCAAAGGAGTTTTGCAAACAATTTCAACTTATTGTTAAATATATTGGAGTTTCAGATGCTGATATGGAAAAAGGACAAATGAGATGCGAAGTTAATATCAGTTTAAGACCAGCCGGACAAAAAGAATTTGGAACAAAAGTGGAAATAAAAAATCTAAATTCCTTTAGGGCGGTTGAGAGATCTATAGAATACGAAATGAAAAGACAGACAGAAGTTTTAGATGAAGGCGGAAAGATTAGTCAAGAAACAAGAGGTTGGAATGCTGATAAACAAGAAACATATTCACAGCGAAAAAAAGAAGAAGCTCATGATTATCGCTATTTTCCAGAACCAGACTTACCACCGCTTGATTTAACGAAGAAAGCAGGAGTTTTTGATGTGGAAAAAATAAAAGACAGTATTCCCGAACTGCCGTTATTAAAAAAATATCGTTTTATAAATCAATATAAATTAGCAGAAGAAAACGCTAAAATATTTTCAGAAGACAAAGAATTGGCAAATTATTTTGAAGATATTGTTTCAGAATTGTCTCATTGGATTAAGGCGAAAGGAATTGACGGTAATAGATTAGATAAATTAACCAAACTAACAGCAAACTATATTCTGACAGAGTTGCAAAGACTATTTTATGTAAATAGCGCCCCAATCTCTAATTGTAAAATAACAGCAGAAAATTTTGCAGAATTTATTACTTTAATTGATGAAGGAAAAATTTCTAGTAGTGGCGCGCAGGAAATGCTTGTTGAAATGTTTACAACTGGCGGAGACCCATCAAATATTTTAGATAAAAAAGGACTAGCTCAAGTTAGCAATGAGGGAGAAATAGAAAAGATTGTTGATGAGGTAATGAAAAATAATCCTCAATCAGTAGAGGATTATAGGTCTGGAAAGGAAGTGGCATTAAAATTTTTAGTTGGACAGACGATGAAAGAGAGTAGGGGAAAGGCTAATCCGCAAGTAGCAGGAGAAATATTAAAAAGGAAATTAAAAAATTAAGAAAGTTTGATGAAATTTAATCCAAAGACACAGGAGATAGATAAATGCCTGCAATACGAGATAAAGAAGAAACAATAAAGGATAAAATATCCTTTATTTTTTTAAAAATTTATTTATTAATCTTTCTGCTTCTTTGTAATTTTCAACCCATTTGATCTTTTCATCTCTTTTAAACCAAGTCATCTGCCTTCTGGCATATCGATGAGTTCTAAATTTCATTTTTTGAATTGCTTCTTCTAGGGCAATTTTATTTTGTAAATATAGTCCAATTTCTCGATATCCAATTCCGCTCATTGCTGGCAAATCAAAACTGTATTTTTTAGACAGTTTTTTTGTTTCTTCTATCAAGCCGTTTTTGATCATTTTGTCTACTCGTTGGTCAATTTTTTCGTACAGTTTTTTACGATCTAAAGTTATACCAATTTGCAAAATATTAAACAAGGGATCACCTTTTACCTGCTGAGCTGAAAATGGCTTACCTGTAATTTCATAAACTTCCAAAGCTCTAATGAGTTTTCTTTTATTATTTATTCCAATAATCTCGGCAGATTTTTGGTCTACCTTTTTTAATTTTTTAAATAAAAATTTTTCAGTGTGTTTTTCCAATCTTCCTCTAATTTTTTTATTTGGCGCTACTTTTGGAATTTCAAGATTATTAACAATCGCGCTAATATATAATCCAGTTCCGCCAACAAGAATTGGAATTTTTCCTTGCTTATGGATACTGTCAATTGTCTTAATCGCTAATTTTTTATATTGAGACAAAGAGAATTTTTGATTGGGATTTTTGATGTTTATCAGATGGATCGGGATATTGGATATTGGATATTGGATATTATTTTTTGCGTTATTTTTTCTTTCAATATTTAATATCCAATATTTAATATCTGTTTTCCCCGTTCCAATATCCATTTCTGTATAAATTTGTCGTGAATCAGCATTTATTATCTTACCGTTATACTTCTTCGCCAATCTTAAACCCATTTCAGTTTTTCCTGAAGCGGTTGGTCCAAGAATAATAATAAGTGGTTTTAAGGTTGACATAGAATATATTTATGATAAATTATGAATAAACAATATTGAGAGGGATCTAAAATGACAAAAGAAGAAATAATCAAACAAGAAGAAAGGGAATATACCCAAATTAAAGAAAGCATAGTGAAGCTTTTGAAAAAAAATAGTGAGTCTGGATTTACTTATAAACAAATAAAAAATAAGTTCTTACTTTTTCCAGCACAAGCATATTATCTTCTTTTAGACTTAGTAGAAGAGGAAAAGATAGAAAGAGAAGGAAAATATTATTTTATAAAAAGACAACAGTGAGGTGTCAGTTAACAGAAACTGAACCTCTTTTTATTTAACAAAGACCTTGAAAATGATAAGGTAAAAAAAGGAGGCTGAAAATGGTATATTTAGCAAAATTTGAAAATGGAAAAACAAAGGAAACGATAATAACACACGAAATAACAATTGAGACAGTTATAGAAGAAGGGAATCACAAATATCTTGAAGAATTTATTGAGAAGAAGGGAGAGGAACTGGAAAAAATAGGTTTTATTAAATCAATTGATTTTGATGATAATATTATTAAAGTGGTTGCTTGTGTTTCTAAACCACATCTTTTCCCAGTTGGAATGATTGTTCCTTATCTTTCTTCTTCAGAAACGATTGTAGTAAGTTCGTATCTGCTTCGCACTGTAGAGACAATAGAAAGTGAAACAAAACTATACCTATACTATAACATTGAATTTCCAGAATGGATAAAAGTGGATAGGAAAAGCATAAATGTAAAAGTGGAACAAATCTTTTTTCCCGAGAAAAGGGAAAGTTTTCTCATTATTCTGTACTAAATTAAGTACAGATTTTTTTAGTTGACAAAAATTTCAAAAGTGATATGGTTTAAAAAACTAAAGGAGGAGCAAGTAAATGGAAAAACATTTCTGTGAAGAGTGCGAAAAAGAGATAACGAAAGAAAATTTTTTTGAGATTTCTTCGAGAGAAGGAACTCATGGAATAAGAATTCCAAAACTAATAGGAGAATTTTGTTCTTTGAAGTGCATTGGTTCCTGGATAAACAGGGACAAGAGAGAGGTAAAAAAAACAACAGAAAGAGAAGACGGCAAGGTGAAAAAAGAAACATTTTGGAACCACGAATTAAAAAGAAAATTTAATTCGTGTGACATACATGAAGAAAAAGGGAATTTATGTGTAAAACCAGAAATTTGGAATGCGTTAGTTAAGGATTAAATTTATTTTTTTAACTACGCATTCCTTTTTTATTCTATAATTTCTTTTAAACTAACTTGCTTTGACAGCTCCGCTTTTATAAATTCAAAAAATTATACGAAAAGTATTATTTATTGAGATAAACTGGATTCCCGTCTTCATGGGTAATGACAAAAATAATGGAATTATTAAAGCAAGCTAGTATAAACTTCACATACCTGCTTATTTGATCTTTCCCTTTAATCCCCAAGCACTCGCTTGGGTTATTTTTATCTTCAAAAATTTTCCTTCTTTAATTTTTAATTCTTGCCCGCTCGCTGAATCGGAAATATTCTTAATCTTTAATTCAATTCTAACGCTCTTAAAACTTTTTGTTTTTCCATAAATAAAATTACCATCAATTTTATCAATCAAAATCTCTTGAATTTTTCCGATATACTTTTGATTATTTTCTAAAGCTGTTCTTTTTAAGATCCCTGTCAGAATATTTTCTCTTTTTTTCTTTTCCTTCCAACTGACATTGTCTTCTAATTTAGCAGAAACTGTACCAACGCGCGGTGAATATTTATTTATATAAACCATATCAAATTTCGCCTTTTTCATAACTCCGGCAGTTTTTTGAAATTGTTCTTCTGTTTCGGTGGGAAATCCAACAATTACATCTGTTGTTATCGCAACATTGGGAATATACTTTCTAATTATTTTTACTAAATCTAAAAAATGTTCTGCTGTATATTTTCTGTTCATTTTTTTTAAAATTTCGTTGTCACCTGATTGAAACGCAAGATGAATATATGGTGTTACTTTTTCACATTCTGCCACTGTTTTAATGAGCTTTTCTGTCATATCTTTTGGATGACTTGTTAAAAATCTAATCCAAAAATCACCAGGAATATTGTTAATTAGTTTTAGAAGATTTGGGAAATCTATTGTTTTATTGTCAAATTGTCCTATTGCCAAATTGTCAGTTGCCAATAATTTTTGATTTATAATTTTTGATTCACAATTCAATTGATAACTATTCACATTCTGTCCTAGCAAAATAATCTCTTTATATCCTTTTTTAACTAATTTCGCAATTTCATCCAAAATTTCTTCCACTGGTCTTGAATATTCTCTTCCTCTTGTATATGGCACGACACAGTAAGAACAAAAATTATTACAGCCAGTCATAATTGGAACGTATGCGGAGAATTTACTTTTATAATTTGGTTTGATTTTGAAATAAGACTGTTGGCTCCATAGTCCCGTAGGGCTGTGGAACCTGTTTGCAAACGACTTGTATTTAGGCTCCACAGCTCCACTGCGGTGGGAACTATGGAGCCAGCTATTCATATCCTTAATATCAACAACCAAATCAAACAATTTCTCAAACCTCTCTCTATCGCTTTCCAAAACACATCCAGTCAGAACTATTTTTAAATTCTGATTTTTCTTTTTATATTTTTTATATCTCTTAAAATTTCCAGCAACTCTGTCTACTGCTGATTTTCTAACACTGCACATATTAATCACAATCAAATCGGCTTTATCTTCTAATAAAACTTTTTCGTATTCTGCCGCCTCTAAAACACTTGCAATTCTCTCTGAATCAGAATGATTCATCTGACAGCCATAAGTTTTAATATAATATTTCATATTACTCTATTGCTAAATTGTTCTATTGTTATATTGCTAACTTCTCATTCGTAAATTTTATGAGCCAGTCATAATTGGAACGTATGCGGAGAATTTACTTTTATAATTTGGTTTGATTTTGAAATAGCTAGATTGCTTGAGAGAGGTTTGGGGTGTGTTAATGTGGAGCCTTTTTGCGCATTTAGGCTCCATAGCCCTCCGGGACTATGGAGCCAGCTATTTATATTAACAACCGCATCAAACAATTTCTTTAGATAACTTTTGTAATTCATTTATTATTAATCTCTTTTTTAATTTTTTCAAGGAACTTTTCAACTTTTATGGTCTTAATATCTCTTGACCTTCTTGATCTTACGGCAACTGAGTTGTTTTCAGCCTCTTTTTCTCCAACTACTAGCATATAAGGAATTTTTTGCTTTTCTGATTCGCGAATTTTTTTGCCAACACTTTCATTATCATCGTTAATTTCTGCTCTAATATCATTTTCAAGCAACAGAGCGCTTATTTTTTGAGCATAATCAAAATGTTTTTCAGAAGATACTGGTAAAATTTTCACTTGAACAGGGGAGAGCCAGACTGGAAAGGCGCCAGCAAAATGTTCAATAAGCAATGCTAAAAATCGTTCATAGGACCCTAAAATAGCGCGATGAACCATAACAACGAACTCTTCTTTACCCTTTTCATTTGTGTAAACTAAACCGAAACGTTTTGGTGTAGCAAAATCAAGTTGGACTGTTGGAATTTGAATTTCCTTTCCAAGAGAATCTCTAAACATAAAGTCAAGTTTAGGACCGTAAAGAGCGGCCTCTCCTTCAATTTTTTTAGCGTCAAGTTTCATTTCTTTTGCAACATCTTCTAGCATTTTTTCACATTTATCCCAATCTTGAGAATCTCCAATATATTTTTCTGGATGACTATAGTCTCTTACTGAAAGTGATATCCAGTGATTTCCCCAAAGTCCGATAGCGCTATAAAAATCTTTAATTATACTTACCATATTTTTTACTTCTTCTTTTACTTGTTCCACGCGACAAAAAGAATGGCCATCCTCAACTGTAATCGCGTAAACTCTATTCAATCCGCCAACCTCTCCAGACTTTTCTGCTCTGTATTGTTTTTCTGATTCCATATATCTAATCGGCAAATCGCGATATGACCGCTTCTTTGAAGCGTAAATTTGTGTTTGATGCGGACATTGAACTGGCTTCATTACAAAATCATGTTTTTGCTCAGAAGAAACATGGAATAATTCTTTGCCAAATTTATCCGCATGTCCTGATATTTTGTACAAATCTATTTTTGCTAGATGCGGAGTCATTACTTTTTGAAATCCATAACCAGCGCAAATTTTCTCAATATGTTTTCTTAATTCGTCAATGATAATAACTCCTTTTGGGGCAAATAGTGGCAATCCTGGGCCAACTAGATCAGAAAAGCAAAACAGGTCTAATTCTTTTCCTAATTTTCGATGATCTCTTTTTGCAACTTCTTCAACTAGTTTCAAATATTCCTTCAATTCTTTTTTATTATTAAAAGCAACTCCGTAAATTCTTTGAAGCATTTTGTTTTTTTCGTCACCTCGCCAATAAGCGCCAGCAATTTTAGTTAACTTGAATGATGTAAAATCAATTTCATTAGTTAAATCTATATGCGGACCCTTGCATAGATCTACAAAATCTCCAGTTTTATAAAGTGAAATTTCTTCATCCTTTGCCTCATCGTTCAGAATCTCTACTTTATAGTTTTGTCCAGCTTTTTCATAAAGCTCTATAGCCTTATTATGACTTACAATTTGTTTTTCAAATGGAAGACCTTTTTTGATTATCTCTTTCATCTTCTTTTCTAAAATTAGTAAGTCTTCTGGAATTAAAGTTCGTGGTAAATCAAAATCATAATAAAACCCATTTTCAATATTTGGACCAACGCCAAATTTTGCTTCTGGAAACATTTCTAAAACAGCAGTGGCAAGAATATGCGCTAATGAGTGACGCTTGATTTCTAGTTTTTGTTCTTTGTTCATATTTTTTAGAATTATGAATTATGATTGCCATTGCGATGAGCCTAAGTAAACGTAGTCCCATTTTATCTCGCTAAAGAGGCTATAAAGAGGCTTAGCCTCTATACGATTATCTTTTATTTAAAGTATTCCTTTCTATATAAAGATAAGCCGTAATAATAAAACCAGCGTGGAGAGGCTAAGTCTCTGTCTGTGTAAATATTTAATTAAAG
>JAYEKL010000075.1:0-2180 GCA_034660995.1 Patescibacteria group bacterium
AAAATAAAACTATCTTGCGATATTAAATTTTCAATTTTCAATTTCTAATTTTCATTGAATTCTCAATTTACAATTTATAAATGATTTTCTAAAATAATTTATTGATTTGCAATATTGAAAATTAATTCATTGGAAATTGACTGAAAATTGAAAATTAGAAATTGGGAATTACTTTACTTGCAATTTCCATCAACTTTCTAATTTCACAGATTCTATCAATTACCCAATAACCGCCAATATATCTTCATCTGAAACAACCAAATATTCTTTTCCGTCTAACTTAATTTCCGTAGGACTATATTTTGAGAATAAAACTGTATCACCAACTTCTACATCTATTTTACTCCTTTGCCCATTTTCTAAAACCCTCCCCGAACCAACTGCTAAAACTTTCCCTTGTTCTGGTTTTTCCTTATCAACTGTGTCTGGAATAATAATTCCACTTTTTGTTTTTTCTTCCGCAGAAATAAATTCCAAAATAATCTTGTTTCCTAGCGGTCTTAGTTTCATAAAATTTACCCTTTCTTCTTATTCGCTCTATATAAACATAGAACAAATAAATTATTAAATTTATTAAACGACTGTTAAACTTTTGGCACTCTATCTTAATGAGTGCTAATAACATTATATTTGATTTATAAAATATGTCAACCCCAAATCATTTTAACATTTTAACATACTAACATTTTAACATAATTTATATTTAAAGTTTCTGCCAAATATTTTGATAAATTACAACATTACTAAACTATCTCAATATCTTTTTATTTTATACTCTCAGAAAACCAAAAAAAGTATCTTGTTAAAATGTTAGCATGTTAATTTGTAAAAGAAAGATAATTTAAATAGAGGCTTAGCCTCCAGTTTGGAGGCTAAGCCTCTATTTAAATTATCTTTCTTTATTATTAACGATTGAATATGTTTAAAACTATTTATTCAATCCCGAATCTTTCTGCTCTCCAAATTCAAATAACTCCAATTTTTTCATTCTTCTATTAAACTCTGGAATAATATTTGCTTCATGTGAAGAGGGGTGAAACTCTAATTGACTGTTACTTATTGTAATTCTTCCTCTACTTTTTTTATATAGCTTATCCATTTTAATTCTTTTGCTTTGAATCTGAGATAATTTTCCTTCAAAATAATTCCCTATTTTCCCAAAAAGAATAAACTCAAAAAATTTAGAAATGAGACTAAATATTCTATTTCTTTTGATACTTCTAAAACTTCCCAACTTAGAATATTCATAGTTTTGAACATATTTGCTTATCCATTTATTTTCCTCTTGAAAATTTTTAAATAATTTTTCGTCTTTTTTACTATTATAAACATTTATAAGGTGTAGATAGCTTTGAGCGTTATATAAGCTTTCAAACGGAATTCGCAAAGATTTATCTGTAATATAATGATTTAAACAAATTCTATTTTCTGTTTTATCTCCATGCCTTCGTACTCCTAAAACAGAAGTTAATAAAGTAACAAAAGTTCTTACCATCCAAATCCTTCCTTTTTTTGCTACTATTATCAAATCTATATCTGATTCATTTTTGCTATTTCCGATTGCTAATGATCCCGAAACCAAAACCATCTTTATAAACGGCAAAATTTGCATAATCCAAAATATTTTTTTTATTTTTTTCCATTTTTGATCAGCAAGTTTTTTGCGATTAAGTCTTTGCTGAACGATATTTGTTCTATTTTTTAAAAAATAAAAACCTAATTTTTGATCAATGTGTTTTTTGAGATATTCGCTAGTATTTAATAGTTCACAAACATCACTTAATTCGTAATTCGTAATTCGCGCCTGCCCGCCAAATTGGAGGGATTCGTAATTCTCTTTTACCAAATACAAAAAAACCTCAAAACTCGTCAGAGGATAATCTAAAATATCATAGTAAATGACCGTTGCAAGTATCTGCTTTTCAAGATGAGTTGAAGTTGGCATAAAACGTTAATAAGTATTAAGTATTCTTAATATCCTTCGACCTTGTGGAAAAGCTTGTTCGCGCAGAATTTTACTTCACGCAATAGTTCTCCATAAAGTCGAACAATATTTATTGAACATCGTTGGCTCCATAGTCCCGATAGGGCTGTGGAGCCTTTTGTGATTTCAAACTTTGTAAAAAGAGATTTAAAAAAATCTTGCATTTAGGCTCCACAGCTCTAAAGAGACTATGGAG
>JAYEKL010000076.1:0-2156 GCA_034660995.1 Patescibacteria group bacterium
ATCTTATATAGGCATTAAACGTTCTGGTAAAAGCCCTCTAATGCCATCTACAAAAGTAGAAATCTTATATAGGCATTAAACTCTCATATTGGCTGAATTAAGCCAAAAAGATACAAATAGGGCATAAAGCCAACTACGACTTTTTGGCTTAACAAAGCGATTTGTCTTTTATAAAGACTAAGGTTTTGTTGTTTTTTATAATACCTGCATGAAGATTTACACATTTGAGATTTCTTTTTATAGATTTTAAATTATTAAAGTGCTGAATCAATCAAAAATAACGACAGGAGACTCTTCATTAGAGGCATATCCATAACGAACTACCTTCTTTTTACATCCTTCGCACACCTGAAAAATCAAAATACTATCCGCGCCACTAAAACTCTTCTTATATCTCAATTCTATCTCATCTAAAATATTTTGCAAGACTCTTGGGCTATTTCTAATTTCATAAACAGAATATTGAATTTTCCCACCGTATTTTTTTAAAAATTTGGAAAATCTTGCTCTTGTCTTGTTGTCAGTAAAATCATAGGCGATAATCAACATAAATTTATTTTATTTTAAAAATTGGAAAATCTTTTTGACCATTTTTATCATTGAGAATAAAACGATAAAAATCTCTGGTATAGCAAAATATCTCTTCTTTGTTCTTCATAATCGCTTCTAAAAATATCTTTGCGTATTCTCTGCTTTCACTATATTTTAGAAGATACTTGCCATTAGAAAATTTAAAATCTTCTTTCTTGATTTGATTTAAATGATAAGATTTAAGAAGTTGTTTATCTATAATACATCTAAACGGTTCTACAAGATCACAAGAAAGAGATTTTCTCTGAAAAAATAATTGATGATAGAATCCTTTGTAAGTGTCAAATCCATAAATTCTGAGTAACGAGTCAATATAATTAAAAATAAAGGTATAACCTATATCAAGCAAGATATTATAATGATCAATTTTTGCTCTGGGCATTCTTTTATACCAACCTAATTCTTCAAAATAAAAACTGAAAAAGTTTTTAGCGACATTTCCCTCTACACCCATTAACTGGTTATTATCTTTAGCGTTTTCAATTTTATAAAACAATTCCTGCTTTGAATTTTTATAATCTTCACTTGTTATTTTCTTGCTATTTTTTAATAAAACAAGCTGGTTTGATATTTTATTTTTAACAATCTGTTTTGATAAAAATAATTCATTCTGCAGATCATATTGTTTCATTCTTAACAAATAGTTTCCCTCCGCTTTTGCGCCAATAGTCGCATAGACTTCAAAATTATTTTTTAATAAAAAGATTGAAATGCCATATTGTAAAGCATTTTTAATCAAAACGCTAGAGATGGTCAAATCACCGATAATAAAAATAGCAAATACTTTATGGCACGACATTCTGTTAATAATCTTGCCGTCTTTGGAATAGACGACATTGTCATTAGTAAATTTAATGTTATTCTCCAAACCATTTTCAGCTTGAATAAATAGAATTTGTTTTTCCTTAAAGTCTGGCAAAGTTAGCATAATCAATTATTATTAAATTAGAATTTCTTTACTGTTCTTTTTCACCGTAGGAACGAGGCACTGCCTCGTTCCTACAAATAACAAAGCGTTATTCACACAATTCCCGATAAATACATTGCGCGCATTTAGCAGGGTTTTTATCAAAACTATCTCTTGTTAAATCAAAACTTTTAATTTGTTCAATCACTTTTTCAAACTCCACTACTTCTTGATTATTCGGCAAACCAACTTCATATCTTTTATTATCTGATAAGCTATGTAAAAATAGATTTTCTACCTTATAATCCATTTCAATCATACAAAAATATTGCGCGTAAAGCTGATACCGATAACCATCATAAATTTTCTTGATTTTATTTTTTCGTTCAATCAAGATTTTCTTTTCCTTATCATAAACATCAATTTTTCCAGCTAGATTATACTTTTCGCCATAGACTTCTAACGCCTGCAAATATCTTTTTGCCGTAGAATATTTTTGCGTATCAATATTTTCGTGCTTAATTTTCCCTTTAATTTGCGCCGAGCGATGATAAACTTTAAAAGTAAAACAATCATAAATACTATGCAAATAAAGCGACTTCGGACAGAAAATAAAATCGTTAATTTTTGAGATTTGGATGTATGACTCCATAAATTT
>JAYEKL010000077.1:0-11010 GCA_034660995.1 Patescibacteria group bacterium
AAATTTTGCGAAAAACATTTCAAAGGCGAGCCATTTGAAGAACTGGAATGTGAAGATAGAATTTCAGCGTTTGAATTAGGAGAAACGACAAATCGGGAGGATGTGTATAGGTGCATGGATATTTCAAGTTTGGAATATCCGACGCTTTGTCTCTGGAAATCTTTTGAAGAAAAATTTGATAATAACTGTGATAATGTTCCGGCTGAATTCAGGGATTATTGCGTGGCTTATTATACTATTTTGGACGCTGAAACCGAAGAAGAGTGTTTAAAAATATCCGCAGAAGATTATAAGAAATTTTGTCTGATTAAAGTTGAAAAAGGAGGTTGGGAAGAAATAGGAAATTTAGATTCAGATGGAGATGGTTTGACTGACTGGAACGAATTGTTTATCGGAATTGATCCTTATAATACTGACTCTGACGGCGACGGATTGTCAGATGGGGATGAAATGGCAATTTATGGAATAAATCCAAAAAGTAAAGATACTGATTCTGATGGTCTGACTGACTATGAAGAAGTAAAAAAGTATAGGACTAATCCTAATAAATCTGATTGCGACAACGACGGAATTTTAGATGGAGAGGAAATTAGAAGAGGAACTAATCCTACTGATGGAGATATTGACAGGGACGGATTGCCGGACATTATTGAAAAAAAGTTTGGAACGGATCCATATAAAACAAATACAGACAGCGACAAGATGAGCGATCTTGAAGAATATAAAAACGGTTTTGATCCTCTAACTCCCGGAAGTGGCTTAGTTGATTCTGACAAAGACGGACTTTTGGATATTGACGAGATATTTTATGGGACGGATAGATTTAATTCTGACACTGACGGTGATGGAATAGGCGATAGAGAAGAAATAGATAATTTAACAAATCCATCAGGTGAAGGTGATATGGACTTTGACGGTGATGGAATAAGCGATAAAGACGAAGAAGAAAAATACAAAACTAATTTTTGCAGTTCAGATACTGACGGAGATGGTCTAAGCGATTATGAAGAGATATTTACTTACAAAACAAATCCAAATACAAAAGATACCGATGGAGACGGTTTGGCTGACTACGAAGAGATATTTATTCATAAAACAGATCCTAAAGATTCCGACACTGATAATGATGGCTATTTTGACGGGCAAGAAATAAAAAGTGGCTATAACCCGCTGGGTAAGGGAAGATTGGAGCGGTGATTAATTTAGAAATTATCCTAGCGTGTAAATATAGCGGTATTGTTTTAAATCTTTCTCTTTTTATTCTAACTCCTAATATAAGATTTATCACTTAGCATAGCAATGGGTTTCCAACTAACGAAGATACAGATAATGACAATATGTCTGATTACGATGAAATTTTTATTCATAAAACAGATCCAAATAAGTTTAATGAGCAGTGGAGATAAACTTTATAACTTTTGACTTTACAAACTTTTAACTTAGAGATTATGCCAACACTATATACGCAGTCAGACAAAAATACCCGTAACACTTACATTTTAATGTCGGTGTTTTTGATATTTGTAATCGCAATGGGTTTTATTTTTTCGGAGGTAATGGGATCAAATTTAATTCTTTGGTTCGCGGTAATTTTTAGTATCTTAATGAGTATTGGGAGCTATTGGTATTCAGATAAAATAGTTTTAAAAATGAGTAAGGCGCGTCTTGTTGAATTTGATGACAATAAAGAATTATATAGATTAGTTGAAAATCTTTGTATTACCGCAGGGCTTCCTTTGCCGAAAATATATTTAATAGATGATACTGCTCCAAACGCGTTTGCTACCGGACGAGATCCAGAGCATGCTGTTGTAGCAGTAACAAGCGGGCTTTTACAAAAATTAAATAGAAGTGAACTTGAGGGAGTAATTGCTCATGAGCTTTCGCATATTGGCAATAGAGATATTCTGTTGGCGACAGTTGTTGTTGTCTTAGTTGGAGTAGTAGCGCTTTTAGCTGATTTTTTTAGAAACTGGATTTGGTTTGGCGGAAGCAGAAGAAATAATGATAGAGGGGGCGGATGGTTGATAATAGTTGCAATTATTTTATCAATTTTGGCTCCTATTTTTGCAATGCTTATTCAACTGGCAATCTCTCGTAAAAGAGAATTTTTAGCAGATGCTGATGGAGCGCTTTTAACTCGTTATCCCGAAGGTTTGGCGAATGCTCTTAAAAAGATATCTGCTGATTCTGAAAAACTTGAAGTTGCTAATCGCGCGACTGCTCATCTTTATTTCGCTAATCCCTTCAAGGGTAAAAAAGTTAGCAAACTATTAATGACTCATCCGCCAGTTGAAGAAAGAATCGCATCATTAATGGGAATGCCCGCTTCTAGCGGGTCCGCTAAAAGTGGAGATATAAAATAAGTTTAAAGTTTAAATTAAGCTTTTATGATTGGCGATTTAATTCTCATTTTCATTTTTGCCATAATTTGGCAAAGAATTATCAAACTCAAGAAAACTAGTTATGTTCTATGTTTGAACAAGTAGCTCCATTCAGGAGAATGGAGCCAACGGTTGAATATACTTGACAAACCTTAGTAATTTTGATAAAATACTAAGGTAAGGTAGAGTAATTTAATGAAATTATGCTAATTAAGAGAGAAGTATAAGAAAAAATTGAAAAAGATCTCTGGAAGGGAAAGGTCGTTATTGTTTATGGCGCGCGACAAGTGGGAAAAACTACTTTAGTTAATCAAATTTTAAAAAAACATTCAGAAAAAGCGGAATATTATAATTGTGAGGAAAGCGATGTAGCTGAAGGATTGTCAGCAGGAACTTCAACCGCTTTAAAAAATTTTTTTGGCGAAAAAAAGTTAGTTATTTTGGATGAAGCTCAGAAAATTAGGGATATTGGAACTAAGTTAAAACTGCTGGTTGACAATTATCCGGAAATGCAAATCATTGCTACGGGATCATCCAGTTTTGAATTAGCCAATATCGTTAATGAGCCATTGACTGGACGTTTTTATTCTTATCAATTATATCCTTTCTCTCTTTTTGAATTAAAACAAATTTATTCAGAAATGGAAGTTAATCGTTTATTGGAAAGGTTTTTGCGACTGGGTTTATATCCGGAAATTACAAAATTTGGAAAACAAGAAGCGCAAAAGCAAATTTTCTTGATTGCTAATAATTATCTTTTCAAAGATATTTTTACTTTTCGGGAAGTGCGTAATCCGGAGGTTTTGACTAAATTGGCGCAAATGTTGGCGCTACAATTAGGCAATGAGGTTTCATTAGACGAGTTAGTTAACAATCTAAGAGTATCTATTGAAACGGTGGAAAGATATATTATTTTATTAGAAAGAGCTTTTGTAATTTTTCGGTTGCCGGCTTTTTCGCGAAATTTAAGAACAGAAATTAAAAAGAGTCGCAAGATATATTTTTACGATTGCGGGATTCGCAACGCTTTGATTCGTAATTTTAATTCTCTCAACTTAAGAAACGATGGCGGTTCTTTGTGGGAGAATTTTTGTATTATAGAAAGAATGAAAGCTAATCAAAGAAAAGATTTGTCGCCTAATCAATACTTTTGGCGAACATATAGTCAAAAGGAAATTGACTATATTGAGGAACGAGACGGCAAGTTATATGCTTTTGAATTTAAATGGAATAAGAAAAAAACAAAAATTCCTAAAGAATTTTTAGACACTTATAAAAATTCTAAATTCAAAGTAATAAACAAAGATAATTATCAGGAGTTCGCGGTTTAAATCAAAAAATATGAATATATTGAAAATAATAGTTAATTGGTATACAAAGATGATGAAATTAATTTTTCAAAGACAGAGGTTATAAAAAATAAAATTAATATTCGCATGCCAACAACTTATAATAGAATTGACGAAAATACAAAGCAGACAATTATATTCGTCACTGTTTTTATTGTTTTTCTTTTTATAGTCGCGTATATCGTAGATATTTTATTACTTAAAAATCATTTTAATACATTTGTTATTCTTATAATATTTTTATTTCTAAGTTTCGGCGACTATATTTTTTCGAATAAGCTTATTTTAAAAGAAAATAAGGCAATTCCGATAGAAAGAGAAAAAAACAAACAACTTTACAATACGACTGAAAATTTATGCAGAATTGCGGGTGTACCTGTTCCAAAAATATACAAAACACCCGATATGTCAATCAACGCTTTTACAGTTGGAAAAACCCCCAAAAAAGCCTATCTTGTTTTGACAGAAGGCTCTCTTCAGAGATTAAATAATCTTGAACTTGAAGGCGTAATTGCCCATGAAATCGCGCATATTCAAAATAACGATGTGATGCTTGCGACTATGCTGGTTTTCCTGCTTGGATTTATACGAAAAATAGTTGATTCAGCTGTCAAAATTGTAAATTCATTTGTGGAAATAATAAGATCCGGTGATATAATAGAATCTTTCATAAAGGCCGCGCTTGTCAGTATTTTTTATGTTATTGTTTTGATGGGAATGTTTTTGGTACTTCTTTTATCATGCGTGCCATTAATTGAAGAATTGGTTTTTTACAAAATTTCAAGAAAGAGAGAGTTTTTAGCTGATGCGGAAGGAGTACTTTTTACTCGTTATCCAAAAGGATTGGCAGACGCGCTGGAAAAAATTTCTTTAGATAAATCTTCTCTTAAAATAATAAATTCTTCAACCGCTCATCTTTATATCGCGAGTCCTTATAAAGATAATTTAAAAAATTACTGGAAGAGACTTTTTCATAGTCATCCGCCGATTGAAAAAAGAATAAGAATTTTAAAACAAATGGATGATTATGGAAAAATAAGTTATAATTCTAAATAGACTTTTATTATTTATATTAAAACAAATGAAAAACAACAAAACAATTGTTTTAGGGCTATTATTAATTACAGTTCTTTCTTTTTCCGGATGCTCAATTAAGAAAGCTGAAGATGAATCGGAAAATAAAGCGCCAGAAACAAAAAAGCAAAAAGAAATTAAAAATGTTGACACAGACGGTGATGGCTTGCTTGATTCCGAAGAAGATAAATTGGAAACTGATAAAAACAAGTCTGACACAGATGATGACGGGCTGAATGATTATGACGAGATAAAAAAATGGAAAACAGATCCGTTGAATTCGGACACAGACGATGATGGCTATTCCGATGGGCAGGAAGTTGAGGGAGGATATGATCCACTGGGAGCAGGGCAGTTAGATTCTGATAATGATGGATTGGGTGATGCTGATGAAAAGAATATTGGGACTGATCCTAAGAGATTTGATACAGATGGAGATGGTTGGAGTGATAAAGAAGAAATTGACGCGGGGAGAGATCCGTTGGCAGCAGGATAAATTATGCTGAGTTGAGTTGTTAAAATAAATATATGCAAGAAAAAAATGAGAACAAGATAATAAAATATGGCAAAAAGATTATCGCTTTTATGGTAATTATATTTTTCCTTTTGGTTATTAGCTCGGCAAAAGACGGTGCTGATCCGGCTATAGTCCTTTATTCATTTTTAGCAATACTTATTTTTGATATAATATATTATCTCGCTGTGCTTATTTTTAAAGAAAAAAATAAATATAAAATAATATTTATTGGATTAATTGTCTTAGTTGTTTTTTTACATGATCTTCCTTATTTTCCTGCTATGATGTTGTCGTTAACTGTTCTTGCGGCGATAAGAGAAATTATTCCAAGTTTAATAATAAGAATATTTTTATTAGTGGTGTTAATTCTTAATTTATGGTCTCTAATATAGTAGTTAATATTATCTGCATTTTTAATTTTCTAGATTGAAGCTAAACTTAATGAATCAACAATACAAGCTTATTGCAAGAATTATCTCGCAGAACAAAGCTCTTTTTGCGATGTTTTTTGTTTTTAGCTTGCTTCAGTCTGGTTTGCTCTTGTTGGTTCCGTATTTTAGCAAGCTTCAAATTGATCAGCTTGAAAATCAATTTGGAGATTTTTTTGGTGTATTTTCTATTAGGCCGGAAATTATTTTTGTAATTATAGTTTTTCTTGCTGTGTTGGCGAATTTATTGGAAAGAACAGCTGGTATATTCGCCAGTGTTTATAATAGAAAAATAAATTATACTTGTTCTGTGAAAATAGAAAAAGAGTTATACAATCGGATCGAAAAGTTTGATATTGGTTTTATGCAAAATCCTCGCAATAGAAGGATAGTAAATAGTTCTCTAGATCTGACCTATATAATTCAAAGATTAGCAGATTTTATTTCTAGCCAATTTAAAACAATAATTACTGTATTTGGAATTTTGCCTATAATGGCTTATTTTAGTTTAGAAATTTTTGCGGTTGTCGTCTTTTTTGGAATTGTTCAAATTGTAATAATGAAAGCTAGAACTAAAAAAGATGTTCTTTTAAATCTTGCCGAAGATAGAACGATGTCTAGATTTTGGCAGTTGCAAAATCTAATATTTTAT
The DNA here is from genome assembly GCA_034660995.1 of Patescibacteria group bacterium. Classification (GTDB taxonomy): domain Bacteria; phylum Patescibacteriota; class Minisyncoccia; order JAHIHE01; family JAGLIN01; genus JAYEKL01. The sequence continues at coordinate 6,405 of JAYEKL010000077.1, forward strand.
CAGTTGCAGAATATTGCGAATATTGATGATAGCAATTTTATAATGAAAAAATATTGGGATTTAAGAAAAAGAAGATTTGAGACGAGAATGAAAATTGAAGGGTTGTATGAGAAATATTCAATATTAGAATTAGTCTCTCAAAACTTTACTTATGCTTTTACCGCTATTTTTGCTGGCTATCAAGTTGTTGCTGGCAATTTAACAATTGGAAGTTTTACCATGTTACTTTTATATACAGCAAGCCTGCAAAGTGTATTTAATGAAATTAGCTCAGTCATTCCGAATTGGAAAACTATATCAATTCAGTTTCATAAGCTCGGATTTTTCTTAAATTTAGAAACTAGATTGAATTTGAACGCAATTAAAAGTATTACTAATTCAATTGAGGGGGGAATTATTCTTAAAAATGTTTGTTTTAGTTATCCTAATTTTTATAAAGAAGAAAAGAAATATATAAAAAGCATAATAACAAAGGAAGAAGAGTTAAAAAAGAAAGCAGCGGGTAATTGGTATACTGAAGATTTAGCGGAGTGGGAGGAAATTATTTCAAAACAATATAAGAAAATGCCACAAGTCTTAAAGAAAGTTAACTGCGTGTTTGAAAAGGGGAAGATAAGCGCGCTTGTTGGCAGAAATGGAAGTGGAAAAACGACATTATCAAATTTAATAACAAGGAATTATGACCCTAAAAAGGGGAGTATCAAAATAGGTAATAATGAACTTTTAAATATTGAACCAAAATACTTAAAAAAATTTATAAGTATTATTCCACAAGAGCCATTTTTGCTGGAAAGCTTTTCTATTCGCGAAAATATTTCTTTTGGTGGGTTTAATAAAAATACAAATAAAAAAATTTGGGAGCTATTAAAGATTTTGGATCTAGAAAAAGATATTAAGAAATTACCAAAAAAACTAAATTCAATAATTGGTGAGGATGTCCAGTTCTCTGGCGGACAGTCCCAGCTTCTTTCAATCGCTAGAGTTTTAATGCAGGATCGCCCGATTATCATTTTTGACGAAGGAACAAATCAGCTTGATGCGGAGCACGAAGCAAAGATTATGGATATTTTGAAAGGACTAAAGAAAGAGAAGACAATTATAATGATCACGCATAGAATGACAACGGCGCGTAAAGCTGATAAGATCTACGTGATAGACGAAGGAAAGATTATTGAAACTGGAAAGCATCAAGAGCTTATTAAAAAGAAAAGAGGTTTGTATAAAAAGTTTTGGGATTTGCAGGTGGTGGAGTAGGGATAAAGTGGATTGACCCCGTTCCAAATTTTACATCACTGTCTGTTACATTACTAAATTTGCTGACTTTCAACCTACAATATTCTTCGACCTTTTGTAAAATTTGTAATCGGGATTGACATATCTAGAAAATATGTTATGCTGTTGGTGCTTTAGAAAACACTATGAACAAACTTATTCTAAAATCAAATAATATTTACGCAACTCGTATTATGGGTTGCGTTGTATTGTATGTTCGGACAAAGCCTGTTAAATAGGTGGATTGTTTTTTGTCGCGTTATTTTGCAAAATAATTTGCATAATATAATAAAAAACAAGGTACTGTTTAACAGGTTTTTGATTGGGGAAAAGGTGTTATTGCTATTCTGAACTGAGTTTGTAGTTGTCATTCTGAATTTAGTTCAGAATCTTCTGGTTATTACGCTAATTTAACCTATAAATCACCGAACATTTTGATTGAGGTGAAAATGCAATTATAGTATTAAACAAAAAACTATCGCATTTATGTTTTAGATAAGAATATAATGTAAATTGAAATAAGTTAAAATATAAGATACAAAAGATTCTGAACTAAATTCAGAATGACACGCTTTAAGTTTAGAGCTTGTTCTGAAACAAGTTTAGGATGACAGTAAAATAAATAACTAAAATATATGTTAAAAAATAATATAATAATTAAAAGTAAACCAGTTGAAGGATCGCTTTTGGCTTTGAGTAAAGTGTCAAAGAAGTTTGGAACGCAAGAGATCTTTTCTGGTGTAGATATGGTTGTTAACAAGAACGATTGCATCGCAATTATTGGTCCGAATGGAACTGGTAAAAGTACTCTTATAAAAATAATTATTGGGGAACTTTTATGTGATGATGGGAGTGTTCAGAAAAACAAAGTTCTTAGTATTGGATATTTACCTCAGGAAACGCATTGGAGTTCTCTTGATAATGTAATCTTAGAGGAAATGATGTCAGCCGATAAATTAATTTTTAATTTAATTATTAAAAAAAGAAATTATGAGAATTTAATGGCTAACGCGGTCGGAGCAGACTTAGAAAAAAAGGTAGTTGAGTATGGAGAAATAGTTTCTGATTATGAAGCGAATGATGGTTATGAATATGAGGAATTAGCGGAAGAGATCTTGCAAAAATTTAATTTTCTGGACAGCGAATGGAATAGAAAAATAAAATCTTTGAGTGGCGGAGAAAAAACAAGATTGGCTCTCGCAAAAATTGCTCTTCAAAAACCGAACTTGCTTGTTCTTGATGAGCCGACAAATCACTTGGATTTAGAGACGATTAGCTGGCTGGAAAATTTTCTTTCTAATTGGGACGGAGCGATTATTGCCGTTTCTCATGATAAGCGATTTCTTGATTTAGTTTGTGATAAAACTTATGAACTTCAAAGTGGCGGATTGGAAAAGTATTATTGTAATTATTCTGGTTATTTAGAAGAAAGAGAGGAAAGAGAGCAAAGGAAAAAAGAGGAATATAAAAGGCAAGAAAAATATTTAAAAGAGCAAAATGAATGGATTGAACGATTTCGCTATAAGCCAACAAAAGCTAGAGCAGTGCAGAGCAGAATTAAAATGCTTGATAAGCTTGAAAAAGTTCAAGAACCAAAGGAAAATAAAAAGAAAGTTAAAATTAGATTTAATATCTCTAAAAGATTACCTCAAAAAGTTTTACAGTTTAAAAATCTTTTTGTCGGCGGGGAAGAATTTCCTCTGGCGGTGTTTGAAGATGATTGGATCGTAGAGAAGAAAAGTAAAATTGGAATTATTGGTCCAAATGGCGCTGGTAAGTCAACATTTTTAAAGGCTCTTGTTGAAGGAAATAATGTAGGTGACGAACGTCTTCATGGCGCGCGTCATCATCTAGAAGGGGAGATAAAGTTTTCTTCTGGAGTGAAAATCGGTTATTACGCGCAGGCGCACGAAGAACTTGATCCGCAAAAAAATATTTTAGAAGAAGTAGAATCTAAAGTTAGAAAAGGACAAGAAAAAATAAGAACTGTTTTGGGAGCTTTGCTTTTTTCTGGGGAAGATGTTTTCAAGAACATTTCTGATCTAAGCGGAGGAGAACGGGCGAGAGTAGCTATCGCGGAATTAATTTTAAGTGACTCAAATATGCTTTTATTAGACGAACCAACGAATCATCTTGATCTTGAAAGTAAAGACGCGATGAACGAAGTTCTCAAAAGTTTTAATGGTCCGATTATGATAGTTTCTCACGACAGGTCAGTTCTCTTTGAAGTTTGTAATGTGATTTGGGAAATTAAGGATAATGAAGTGAAAGAATATTTGGGAAATTACGATGATTATGAAGAAAGAAAATAACACTCGTTAGCTTACTCATTGGCTCTACTTTCTTGAGTGGACTTGTTGGCTCCATTCTCCTGAATGGAGCCATTTGTTTATACAATAAGCCGTGCTATACTCGATCGCTAATTAGGGTCTGCTGATTTTCTTATAATTCCCCTCTAGAGAGGGGGTTGGGGGTGTGTTAAATTAGCGAAAAACCTATTCCCCGAGAGAATAATGATTGGTAAAAATCATCAGCACCTAATTAATTGCTAATAGGATTATTTTGCGCAGTTTAACAACAGGCTCCAGTCAGGAGACTGGAGCCAACGAATTTTAAATAAAAAAAAGCTATCAAATAATGCTTTTGCAGAATTAATTTTGATAGTTTTTAGATAGATGGTCTTTGTATCTAGTAAGAGCTATTTTTAAAAGTTCTAGATTTGTTACAATCTCTCCTCCATTCAGGTAGATAAAATATTCAACCTGTAAATTAATTATACTTCCCTCGTTTTCTCCTCCTAGGCGAAAATCATTTCGATAACCAAAGATAGGTTTTTTAAAAGCTGAACCATATCCTATTTCCGCGGCTGTGCCACTATCAATATCAGTACCGTCAAGTATCGCAATAATAATATCGGATTCTTCTATCGCTATAGTGTTATTATGTCCCATGATGGAGTTAATTCTATTCCACATTTCCTTTTTTTCTTGACCGTAGGGAAGTGTAAGAGCAGAATCTATAAATTCATTAGAAGTTAGAGTCCATGGATCACGAATTTCAAATCCAGTCTCAATTACTAATGGTATAAGCATTCTATTATGGAACAGTTTTCCAATTTCAGAAAACCCTAATGGGCTGGCAAGATACGCTATTGGTTTTTTCATTTTTATCTGTACCTCCTTTATCAATGTTATTTTTATAACACTACAAAGTATAATTGTCAACAATTATTTTTGTAGTTATTAAAATTTTTAGAATCTATGTGTTTTTTAGCTGGCGCATAAGTTTTGAACTTAGAGATTGATATTTTGTTTAAATTAGCTTTATGCTATAA
>JAYEKL010000078.1:0-2134 GCA_034660995.1 Patescibacteria group bacterium
AGGATTGAGTGGATTATTAATGAATGATAAAAAATTTGTTTTTTATACTGAATCTGAAATAGAAGATAAAAAAATAATAAAAGAAAATAAAAAAGAGTTTTTTTCTGAACAAAAGTTATCTAAAGATAAATATATAGTGCCAGAAATTTCAAAACCTAAAAAAGAGATAGAAATTACGCCTAAATTTATAGAAGGAAAATATATAGATATAAGTGTCTCAAATCAGGTTATGACTATCTTTGAAGACGGAATAAAGATAAATAGTTTTTTGATCTCTAGTGGAAAATATGGAATGCCAACTCCGTTTGGAACATATTCTGTAAAGAAAAAAGAACCAAAACATTGGTCTTCAACTTATGGGCTTTGGATGCCATTTAGTATGAATTTTTATGGCGCGTATTATATTCATGAACTTCCTTATTGGCCGAATGGTTATAGGGAAGGGGAGGATCATCTTGGTATTCGTGTATCGCATGGATGTATTCGGCTTGGTGTTGGTCCCGCGGAACGTGTTTTCAATTGGGCAGAAATTGGAACGCCAATCTATGTGCATAATTAATAGATTCCCCTCTAGCCTGCCCGCCTTGGGAGGGAGAGGGGCAAGGGGTGTGTAACAAGCTTTTTAACACACCCCCAACCCCCTCTCTAGAGGGGAATTATAAGAAAATCAGTAGACTATATCTAGTATCTAATATTAAGAACTCTTAACATTTGATACTGACTTAATTGTATTTAACAATTTTTTAACCTCTTCTAAACTTTTTTTATCAAAAATTGAAATAGCCAAAACATTAGGGCTAATTTTTTTTAACTCTTTTATTTTTTCTTTAACTTCTTTCTCACTTGCTAAATCAGTTTTTGTTAAAAGTATGTATTCTTTTTTTCTTGCTACTATTGTTGCATATTCTTTCAATTCTTCTTTTATAATTTTGTAGTCCTTTTTTATATCTTCTGACTCACAAGAAATACAATGAATTAAAATCTTTGTTCTTTTAAGATGTCGCAAAAACTTTGTTCCAAGACCTTTTCCTTTTGAAGCGCCTTCAATTAATCCTGGAATATCGGCAAGAATTAGTCCGTAATAGTTTCCAAGATTTGGTTCTAATGTTGTAAAATGATAAGCGGCAGTTTTCACATTTGCTTTTGTTAGAACATTTAAAAGGCTAGACTTTCCAGCGCTGGGAAGTCCGATAAATCCAACATCCGCGATCATTCTTAATTCTAAAAGAAAATTAAAATGCTTACCTTCTATTCCTTTTTCACATTCTCTTGGTGTTGTGTTTCTTGAAGATCTAAAATGCCAATTTCCGCGTCCTCTCTTTCCGCCTTTTGCTATCATAATTTTTTCTCCTACATTAACAAGTTCTATATTTTTACCAGTATCAAGATTGTGGGCCACTAAACCGACTGGAACTTTTAGAATAAGATCTTTTCCTTTTGCTCCTTCAAGCAATTTGTTTTTTCCATTTACTCCGTCTCCAGCTGAAAATTCCTTTTTAAATCTAAATTTATTAAGAGCAGTTAAATTAGGTACTCCTTCAAGATAGACACTACCACCATTTCCTCCATCTCCACCAGTCGGTCCTTTTTCTCCTTTATTTTTATTAAAAGCAACATAGCCGTCTCCGCCTTTTCCTCCCAATACTTTAATTTGTATTTCATCTACTATCATTGATTTGTTTTATTATGCTTTTTAAAATATGTAAGGTCTGCTGATTTTTTTTATAATTCCCCTCTAGAGAGGGGGTTGGGGGTGTGTTAAATTAGCGAAAAACCCACTCTTAACTCCTCCCAAAAGGGGAATAATTGATAAAAATCACCAGCCCCTATTTATTTTATGTAATTATGCTAGCATAGATTTATTTTTTCTACAATAATTTTTTCTAAATAAAAAAATTGGCCACTGATTATTATTCAATGACCTGGTAGGTTTTTAATGTCTATTTTCTCTACTTTTAAAAGTGGTATTGGCGACGAAGAATAAGTCATCCACTTTTTTCCGCATGCGCATGTTGCATTAAATAGTGTCTCTCCAGACACGTTATCTGCAAATTTTACGGTATGATTCTCCATTAGGTGAATCCCGATTTTACACAGTAACATTTTTATCATAATATGTTCATCTCCAATATAT
>JAYEKL010000079.1:0-10894 GCA_034660995.1 Patescibacteria group bacterium
TTGTATCTGAATGAGATAAAAAGAGCAAAATATAATGATTATTAACAGAAAGTTAACAAGATTTAACTTTACTTAAGTTAAATGCTGTTAATTTTTTGGTAAAATGGAGTTTGGCAACAGAGCCATTTTATAAATAAAAAAAGGAGAGTCATTGAAGTTTAACTTCTCGTCTCCTCGTCTCCTTCTTTACCTGTCTCTTCGTATTTCTTTTTGATGTCGTATATTATATATACGATCACCAAAAAAAGAATTACTCCTATGAAAGCGAGCCAAACAGCACCTATTATGATTCCTTTATAGGTAACTGTGTTTTCGCTTCTTATTGGTTCAGAAAACGAGACTGAACCATCCCGCTTGCTCTGTTGTTCTGGATTGGCAACTGATTTCCAGAGTTTTATGTTGTTTGGTGACAACTCTTCGTCACCATAGAGCACGATTTTGTTGTGCTCCACAACATATACGACACGAACGATTTTACCATTATCAAACTTCTTTCTGAAGTCGTCAAATGATATCGTATTCTCAACTCTGTTTCTGCCTTCAGAGACCTTGACTACCCACACATATGTGGGTAGTCTGTTAGGGTGAGCTGAAAGCTCTACCCATTCTTCCCGAAGTTCAATCGGGTCGGAATTTATTATTGCCTTTTCGGAAGTTATTCCGATGACGACAATAAAAAACATTCCTACAGTGACTAATAGCATACAGAATAGTGCTATTAAGTCCTTTCCTTTCTCTTTGCTCATCTTCATATCTAGTCCTCCTTTTTTATTTTGTCACCATACAAGTGACTTTAGCTAATTATTAGTTGTTTATAATAAGCAATTGAAGTCACTTGTATAACGGTATTATCTAATTTTTAAGGAACAGTTATTTGCGCTAACTGTGAATCATAACACATAAAAAGAAACTTGTCAAGAGTGTTGACAAATCATAAAAAAAATAATATTTTGAATAAAAAATGTGGACCCGGCGAGAATCGAACTCGCGTTTCCGCAATGCGAATGCGATGTAATACCACTATACAACGGGCCCAGAGTCATATTAACATTTTAACAAGTTTTTGCAATAAAAAACTTAACTTAAAATAAAAATTATTAATTTATTTCTTGTTTTTTGCTAAAATTTTCATTTTAAAATATGTTAAAATGTTTAAATCGTTTCTAATAATGCCGCTGTTAGAAAAGACTCAATTAGCGCTGCAATAAATATTAAAGGAAGAAGAATTAAAATAAAAAACTTTAAAGCCTTAAAAAGCTCTTTGAGAAAATTTCCATCTTTTCTAAATAATTTCCAAACTGCTATTTTTCCAATTCTAATTCCGATTGCGGAAGATATTATTAAAACTGGAATCTCAATTATACCATGAGGCAAAATTCCAAGAAAGAAAAATGTCCATGATATTTCTTCTGACACAGCTTGAGCAAAAACTCCCAAAAGCATGCCATTGGCGAAAACTGATAAAAGCGGAATTATTCCCGCAAAAGCGCCTAGTAATAATAAGAAGAAAAGCTTAGTGGCATTATTCTCAAAAATAAAAAGGAAAATTTGCCAGGAAGTAACTTCTTTTTCAGATAAAAACATTGAACTTACCTCTTCAATAATTTGTTGTGTTTCTGCTGGATAGTTTTGCGCAATAAGATATCCTCCTAAAACAGAAATAGTAAAAATATACGAGGAAAATGCAATATACTTTTTTAATTCGTATAAATATTGTTTGGCTTCTTCTAAATATTTTGTGTATTTCATATAGCGAATTATAACATTTTATTATAATTTAACAAAAGAAAAAAGAAAAAAGAGCTTTGTTTAATTGGTTTAAACTCAGCTCTGTATTTAGATTCTATTATTCTATTCGCTATTTATTGTATTAGTCTGTTCATTCCATTAAGAACAGTTTCCACAGAAGCCATAATAATATCTGTTCTCGCGCCTCTGGCGGTAATTATTTCGCCATCTTTGCTTAGTTTTACCCAAACTTCTACTAGGGCATCGGTTCCACCAGTAATGGCATCAGCATGGTAATCCTCAAGTTTGATATTAGCAACACCCGAGATGCCTTTAAGCAGAGCTTTTATGGCTGCGTCCACTGGGCCATTTCCTACTCCAGCTTCTACGATTACATCTCCGTTGATGTTTAATTTTATAGAAGAAGTAGGAGTTATATGAGTGCCTGTAACAACGCTAAGTTCTTCTAGTCTAACAGTTGGTTCATATATAATACCAAGTACTGTTTCGGCAATAACCTCCAGATCTGCATCTGTAACATGTTTTCCTTTATCGCTAAGATCTTTTATTCTGGCTACAATCTCGTTAAGTTGTTTAGCATTTACTTGAAGACCAAATTCTTTTAATGCCATTGTAACTGAACTTTCGTCTGTGTATTTGCCAAGCACGATTTTTTGTTGTCTGCCAACAGTTTTTCTGTTTAGAAAATCATTTTCTATTGTCAAAGTTCATCATCTCCTGTTTTTTTGTTTTCAGATAACTAAATGTTATCATGAAATTTTCTAAAAATAATGATTAGATAATTTCACTATAACATTAAGAGCTCGTAAGGTATTATTTGATTTTTTTGCTTGTATATTTTTTGCTTTTAAAATTATATGCCATTTTTTCGGATAATATATATAAATAAACTTAGTTTTTAAAAGAAGAAAAGAAGTAGGAAGAATTATTTTTTAAAGGAAATCCTTTTTTATAAACTTCTTTTCATTTGTGCTTTTGTCTTCTTTTTACCCTTTGGCGAAGTCTGGTCTCGTATAATCAGACCATGTTTCTCTTCTGCCTCTTGTTCTATCCTCTTTATTGTTTTTTACTGAATCTGTTGTTTCTTCCATTGTTCTCTCCTGCTCTCTCTTATTCTCTCCGTTTTGTAAAGTTAAGTATAGTTAGAAAAGTCTTTTATACTTTCCCAACCATCTTAAAGTGTCTTTGGCGATTGTTACGCTCAAAGACAATTTCTATTTACAAAATTTTACAAACAGAAATTGTCTTTTGCAAGAGGCGCGCGTAAGGGTTAAACAAAAATTTAATTCTTGTTTAACATCATACAAAAAGCCTACTATTTTCGTAGGTTACTTTTAATTTTGTTTTTGCTATAAACTAAATCAAAAGTAAGCTACTTAATTAGTAGGCTAATTTTCACAATCATAAAATGTCCAGCTGTCTGGAATCCTGTTGCTTGTACTGATTGTAAGGTCGTTGTCATAAATTTTTATTAACTCTGTAAAGAAGTATATCATGTTAATTAATCTTGTCAACTAAATACGTTATTTTACGTCATTTTAACATTTTAACATGCATAGTCTACTACATTCAATTTATATTATTTGACTTTATGGAGAACTTTTGTATATGCGTACAACTTCTCCACAAGGTCGAAGGATATTAAGCGGGATGCTTAATACTTAAAAGAAAGATAATTTAAATAGAGGCTTAGCCTCCAGTTTGGAGGCTAAGCCTCTATTTAAATTATCTTTATACTATTAATATTGTTTGAAAATTTGGTCATTGAGAATTTAATGAAAATTAAAAATTAGAAATTGAAAATTAGTTTCCGCAAATAAGTTTCTCTGCAAACAAGCTTCTCCACAAGGTCGAAGGATATTAAATGGGATACAAAATACTATATACTTAATATCTAAGAGCTGATTCCCCTCTTGAGAGGGGGTTGGTGTGTTAAAAAGCTTGTTACACACCCATTGCCCCAGGCTAGAGGGGAATTATAAGAAAATTAGCAGGGCCTATTTAAAAATAAAAAAAGAGCCATGTTTGGTTCAACTTGGCTCAAAAAATAATTGATCTTTCTCTTTTGTTTTATTCTAATATAAGTACGCGGTTTATAGCTGTTACAAGAGCTTCAACTGATGCCATTACAATGTCTTCGTTAGCAGCTTTGGCAGCTACAATCCTGCCTTTCTCGTCTTCTACCGTAATAATAACTTCGGCGATAGCATCTAAACCTCCTGAAATAGCTTCTATCTTATAGTCTCTCAGTTTAATTGTTCCTTGACCGTTAACGATATTTTGAATAGCGTTTAGTGTTGCGTCCACTGAATCGATACCAGTGCTGGCTTCTACTTTTTCCTTACCTCTTACTATAGCTCTGACGGAAGCTGTTGGAGTGATAATGTTTCCTGTCATCACAGAAACTTCCAAAAGTTCAATAGGTCGTTCTGCTTTTTTCATTTTCTCCATAATGGCTTCAGCAATAGCAAATAGGTCTGCATCTGTAACAGCTTTCCCTTTGTTGCCAATTTCTTTCATTCTGGTCATGATTTCGTTTAATTGGTCAGCATCTGGTTTAAGGCCTGCGTTTTCTAGCGTTTTTGCGATTGCATGCTTACCGGCATGTTTGCCTGCCACAATTCGTCGTTTATGACCTACCATTTCAGGTGTCATAATACCTGGTTCAAAAGTATCTGGTTTAGTAAGCACGCCGTGCGTATGTATTCCGCTCTCATGCGCGAACGCGTTGTTGCCGACAATAGGCATTGTTGGAGGTATTTTTATATTACTATATCGTTCTACCAAACACGCAGTTTCCAGAAGATATTCGGTTTTGACATTGGTTTTGGCTCTGTAGATACTATGCAAGCTCATTACGACTTGGGCAAGATCAGCATTACCAGCTCGTTTACCTAGACCGTTTATGGTAACTTGCGCTTGTCTTCCTCCGCCTTCAATCGCTGCTAGACTATTAGCAACAGCAAATCCGAAGTCATTATGACAGTGAACATCAATCGGGATGGTAATATCCTTCTTGATATCTGCTATTAAAGTTTTCATAGCTGATGGCACAAAAATGCCGACTGTGTCAGGAATGTTAATAATGTCACATCCCGCTTCTTGCGCTGCTTTACTGATCTGTATTAGGTAGTCAAAGTCTGTTCTTGTAGCGTCCATAGGACTGAACATACATTTTACGCCATGGTCTTTAATATATTCAACAGCTTTGACAGTCATATCTAGTACCTCTTCTTTGCTTTTTTTGATAGTATGGATGCGTTGTACATCGGATGTGGGAATAAAAGTATGCACCATATCCACTTCACATTCCAGACATATATCAAGGTCGGAAAACACTGATCTTGATAGTCCGCAGACATTCAGATCAAGTCCCATTCTTGTAATCTCTTTTACATTTTGTTTTTCTCCTTCTGATGACATAGGGAATCCAGCCTCAATTATATCAACACCAAGTTTATCTAGTTGCAGAGCAATTTCTTTTTTTTGCTCAAAGGTGAAAGATACTCCAGGGGTTTGCTCGCCGTCTCGTAGCGTAGTATCAAAGATAGTTACGCGTTCATCACAGATTGATTTAGTAATATACAATTTCATCAACTCCTTTTATTTAATTATCATTCCGATTTGCCTAAAGTCTAATGCTTTGCAGAAGATTTTAAACAAAATAAGAATGATAATTAATTTTTAATGAACAAAAAAACCTACTATATTTAAGTAGCTTGTTTTTAATTTTTTTACCAATAAATTAAAAATAAGCTACGAAACTAGTAGGTTTAGTAGGCTTTGAAGGTTTAATGAACTGTTTTTCACAATCAAACAGGAATCAGCTTTCTGATCTTTCTTTGCGCAGGTTGAATGTGAGTTAAAATTCATCATAGTTGCATTATAGCGTTTAAAATTAATAAGTCAAGTCTCAAAAGTTAGATTGTCAATGGAAAATTTCTACTAGAGATGAGATAAGCAATTAATAAAATAAGAGATACAACGAGATAAGCAATGATTAAAAAATTCTGTTTGAATTCACTTTTTTCTTTTTCAATATTATGTTTTTGAACAATTCTTTGTTCTTGAAGATATTTTTCTTGTGACCTTTTGGTGAATTTTTCATCAGTTTGGCTATGTAAGTTAGATCTATTATTAGGGAAGGACAGATTTGATGAATTGGAAAATAATTTAAAAGGGCTTTTTGCTGGTGAATTAATAAGAATATTTTGTGATTGATTTGGCATTTTTGATTCTAATTTTTTAGAAAGTATATTTTGAACTTTTAAAGTATCGTCAATGCCAGTTTTTAACTTCAAATGTTCATTGGCTTTGCTAACAATAACAAAATCATCACCTACTATTTTACTTATAGCAAAACCTAGAACTGGATTTGTTTTTGTGTAGGAATAAAAAGAAACCAATTCGTTCCAAGAAAAAAATCTTTTTCTGTTTTCTTTTAAATTATTAACAGTAATACCACTCTCGTCTATTTTGTATTTTTCTAAAGTTGCGCTATCGTTTTGTTTTAAATTGATATTTTGTTTCAAATTTATAATTTTAATTATCACTATCACTATCACTATCATAAAAAAACCAAGTGACGGAAACAATAAAATAATTACGATAAAAGTGAATAAAAACTTTTTTAAATCGCACATTTTTGTTTTATATTGGTCTTGAGTTTCATTTATTTCCCATTCAAATGGTACTATTTGATTTTCCATTTTTATAATTTAATATTCTTCGACCTTGTGGAGAAGTTATACGCATAGAAGTTATTATATGCAATAGCTCTCCATAAAGTCGAACAATATAGTTAAGTAGGGTCTGCTGATTTTTTATAATTACATTTTAGCATTTTTAAAAAATTTTGTCACTCTATATTATTTTAATTTTTTGCTGATTATGCGATTTTGTTATATTATAAACAATATGATGATTGGTTGATAATAATAAAATTATTGAATGATAAAAAAGTTAATAAATGGAAAAATAAATTCTATAACCGCGGCCGCGCTTATTTTGGCAGTAGCATCACTTACTAGTAAACTTTTAGGCTTATTTCGCGACAGAATTCTTGCTAGCTCTTTTGGGTTCGGAAGCGAATTGGATATTTATTATGTCGCTTTTAGAATACCAGATTTTATTTTTAATATCGTTGTTCTTGGCGCTCTTTCTGCTGGTTTTATACCGGTTTTTACCAAATTAGTTTCAGAAAAGAAAGAAAAGGAAGCCTTTAAAACAGCCAATGCAGTATTAAATTTAATTTTTGTAGTTCTTGTTTTTTTGTGTCTAATTGGGATTATTTTTACACCAAGCTTAATTAATCTTTTAGCGCCAGGATTTGACGCGGACAAAAAAGAAACGACAGTTCAATTAACGCGTGTTATGTTTTTAAGTCCGATATTTTTGCTTTTAAGCAGTGTTACTGGCGGGATCCTTCAGTCTTATAAAAGGTTCTTTATTTATTCTATTTCCCCTATTATGTACAATATTGGAATAATAATAGGGGCAATTTATTTTGTGCGTTGGTGGGGACTCATAGGGCTTGCCTGGGGAGTAGCTCTTGGGTCTTTTTTACATTTTGCAATTCAAATTTCAATAGTTAAAAAATTAGGATTTAGTTACCAGTGGATTATAGACTTTAAAGACAAAGGAGTAAGAAAAATAATAAAAATGATGATTCCGAGAACGCTTACTCTCGTCACGGTACAAGTTAACCTTATCGTTATAACTATAATTGCTTCAACACTTTCTGAAGGAAGTTTGGCTGTTTTTAATATTGCGAATAATTTACAAAGTTTTCCTCTTGGTCTTTTTGCTATCTCATTTGCCATTGCTTCTTTTCCAACACTTTCGTCTCTAAGTGGAAAAGAAAATAGAGAAGAATTTGCAAAAAATTTAACAATAACGGCAAGGCAGATATTATTTTTCATAATTCCTGTCAGTATTCTACTTATTGTGCTTCGCGCTCAAATTGTTCGTGTTATATACGGAACAGGAAAGATCGGCTGGGAGGAAACAATTCTGCTTTTTGATGTTCTGGCAGTTTTTGCAATAAGTTTATTTGCGCAGGGGCTTATTCCCCTCTTCTCTCGCGCTTTTTGGGCTCTTCATAATGCCAAGACTCCTTTTCTAGCCTCGCTTGCGAGCGTTATTATAAATATTATTCTTGCTTTTTGGTTCTCAAAACAATATGGGATCGTTGGACTTGTTGGAGCATTTTCAATCTCGTCAATAATAAATGCTTTACTATTATATTATTTAATTAACAAAGAAACAGATTTTATCTGTCATAATAAGATTTATAAACCACTTCTAAAAATATCAGCGGCTTCTATAATTGCTGGATATGTTTGTTATAAGTTTTTATATTTAATAGAACCGTTTCTAAATACAGATACTGGATTTGGACTTTTAGCGCAAGGATTTCTTGCCGGACTTGCCGGACTTATCACCTATTGTGTTTTAAGTTGGAAGCTTGAAGTTAAAGAATTTATGATCTTCAAGAATTCAATTCAGAAAAGATTATTTAAGACAAAAATTGAAACCACAGAGATTATAAGTGAGGAGTAGAATATAATTTATCGTATAGGAATTTCAATTTTTATATTTTGTAGAGACGAGGAATTGCCTCGTTTCTATCCAAGCGCAGAATTTGAGACGATCAATTCGTTGGCTCCATAGTCCCCCCGCATCGCAGTGCGGGGCATGTGGAGCCTTTTGTAATTTCAAACTTTGTAAAAAGAGACATCGTTGGCTTCATAGTGGCGATAGCCCTGTGGAGCCTATTGCGATTTCAAACTTTATGAGAAGAGATTTAAAAAAATCCTGCGTTCCAATACGTTTTAGTTCTCCATAAAGTCGAACAATATAATAAGTATTAAGTATCTAGTATTAAGTATTAAACATCCCACTTAATATTTTTTGACCTTGTGGAGAAGTAGCATGCGTAGAGTTTTCTATAAGGTCGAACAGTATAATAAGTAGAGTCTGCTGATTTTCTTATAATTTTCCTCCAGAGAGAGGTTGGGAGTGTATTAAATTATCAACTAAGAGAATTATCCTGAACTTGATTATAAAAAAACAGGACGGGAATTGAATCAAGCGCTGATCCAATTTCCCGCCCATAAATCATTTGGGAGTTGAATAAGTTTATTCAACTCTTGATTTTGCTTATGATGAAATTCCACATATCATCATTAAGCTGGTCTATTTTAGACCAAGTCCAGTTATCATTAGTTTTCTCTTCTGGCATGTCAATTGGTTTTGTTGCTCTTGAGAGATTAATTGCGACTATCGTTTCAACGGTAGTAGCAATCTCGCTATTGTTAACTGTTTCATTAACTGTAGTCGTGTTGGCTACTCTATTCTCAGTAGTTTTAGGTATCTCCACTACCAATTGAAACGGCAAACTGGCTTTCAGATCAGTCCCTTCTTCTTCCAGTTGCAATTTCGCTTTATACATGTTCTCAATGCTTGAACATGGAACATTTGCTGTGAGTAGCGGAATCGGAATTATGGTGAACGGTAGAAATGTTTGGTTATCAAAATCCCAGCTTTTGGGTTTTGACATCTCTACCCTGATTTCCTCCGGGTAAGAGAAGAAAACATCTGGCAACGATGTTTCAAACTCAACATCGTAAACCTTTTTGCTACTGACATCTCCAGCAATGTCTAGTAGCATAACAATTACCGATGGCTTTCCTGCTTCAACAGTGAATGTGTCCGGCTTTGCTGGAGGAAGCTCCAGCTTGAGAATGTCCGGTTTCCACGATGGAGCGGAAATCTCAACATTCTTCGTCACTGGCAGGTTAATCGCTATCTTTTTAGTGATAACCTGCTCTTCCGTTGTAACATTCAGAGTCCAGACCTGCTGTCCCAGTTCGTTTCCAGCTGGGACGGTGAAGCAGAATATTTGGATACGAAGCTCATTTGCCTCAATCTTTATATTCTCTTCTTCTCTGTAATTTCCCCAGTAACGATTATCGTCAATGCGATGATCGCGATTTGGAGAAATAGATAGAGTAACCGTTATTGGAACATCCGCTTTGTTCCACAATTTTACTATTCCGTATGCCAAATGATCTTCTTTAGCGTACGGAATTGCCGTACCGTTTATCACGGCGATATCCAGTTCTTCTGCTGCTGTCGTAGTTGAAACACCGCTCAATAGAGCCAGTGTCAACACTAAAAACAGAATATTTCTTTCAAACATTCATCTCACCTTCTTTGCTATTCCTTCTTTGAACAGTTCTTTCGGGTTGCTCATTTCTATCCTATTCGTAAAATATGCAATAGTAAAAGAAATAAGTAACAGCTCTACTTCCTTCTCGTAGAATGCTTCTCTTCCACTTACATATTCATCAAGAATGTCCTTTCCTGCGTAAACAATTTGATGAAATATTTTCGGAGTTCTGTTTTCCTGCGAGGATATTGACAGGATAGTTCCTGCCTCGGAAAACACTTGCAGGTTTTTATCCATTTCTTCCATGAAAAGAGTTCTTGCTATTTCAAGATATTTTTCAAGTAGGATTCTTTCGCCTTTCTGATTGGAAGCGTCTTGGTATATCTGTTTAAGATATATTTGGGAAGTTAATTTCCCAAATATATTCTCGGTATCTATCATAATCATATATAATTCACCTATTCTTTTTTGGTCTATCCTTCCTAGCTTCATCAATGGGGCTTCCATTTCGCTCCAGACAGCCGAGTTGATTGCTTTATTCCATTCTTGGGAGGGTTAGTGGTAAGTTACTACTAACCCTTTCTCAAAAGTGGACTTATTGAAACAAACATCTCAGCGGTCTGGAGAATTTAGTTTTCAAAGAACTTTTTCCGTTGGTTCAAGTCTCTGACTTGAGTCACTTATTTTTCTTCTTTCAATCTATAATTCTTTTAAATTATAGATTGAAAAAAGGAAAAGACTCAGATTAAATTATTTTTTTTGAAAACTTATTTAATTGTTTTTGTCCTCAGTTCTTATACTTTTTAGAAAGAACATTAATGACATCTTTTCTGTCTTCTCTTATTCCCAAACAAACTAGTATAGCACAAAAAGTAATTATTGTCTATAGCTTCGGACTGTTTTAAATAGTAATATTTGTAAATAGTGTGATTATCTTTATTTATAGCCTTTAATCTTACATCTATTGTCGTC
>JAYEKL010000080.1:0-2088 GCA_034660995.1 Patescibacteria group bacterium
GTTTGTGTCGGGTGTTCTTGTGGGATATTCTTTTGTTTCCGATTTTCCGGAAGAAACGCGGGAAATTATAGAAAGAATGAAAGAACTTTTTGCGTCAGGAGAAAAAATGACCGATTTTCAGATTTTTCTATTTATTCTGGAAAACAATATCACGAAACTTTTACTGATGCTGTTGCTGGGAATTTTTGCGGGAATAATCCCTCTGTTTGCGTCTTTTGCGAATGGAATGATTTTGGGAATCTTTGCCCGTCTTATTTCTGAAAGTTTGTCATGGGAGTTTTTTCTCGTTGGAATTTTGCCGCACGGCGTTATTGAAATTCCCGTTTTAATTCTAGCGACTGCGACCGGTATGAGAATTGGGAAAGTCGTTTTATGGAGATTGTTCGGCGGAGAAGCGGTAATCAAAAAAGAACTTGCCAAGGCGTTTAAATTCTATATAATAGTTCTTGTGCCTCTCCTAATTTTAGCCGCCGTGATTGAGGCGTTTATAACTTCGGCGTTGCTAGACAGGGTTTAGCTTTTCAGAGTCGTACAAAACGCGGAGTGTAGTGAAACGGAGCTCTGCCTGAAAATACGCCAAATGACACTTCTGGTTGAACTCCGCTACCGCTACGCTCAACACTCCAAAATATATGTCCTTATTAAAAAAAACAGCTCTTCAAAAAGCCGTTTCTCTGATCTTTGAATTTACAATTTTCCTTTTTTCGCTCCACAATATTTTATGGAGTGGAAAAAAGAAAAAAAGGGTTGGAAATAGTTTTGTTTTCATGTCCCCGTGTCTACTTTTTAGACATAAAGACATGAAAAGTCGCTGGTTCGCCTGCTCTCTTTAAACGGCAACTGTCAAAGGCAAGAGAGCCTTTCAATTTTGCTTGGATTGTTAAGTATGTGTCTAATCTAGACACATCAAACGAGATTTCTGACACTTCGCGAGAGGCGTCAAGTCTCATTTCTCCGAAATCAACACCAAGATCTTCCATTCTCTCATCAAATATCTCCATTACTTCATTCTTGTTCATAATATTCACCTCTTTCATCTATCTGTCTGCTCTCAAGATTCATTTTTCTTCAGAGCATTAAGTTAATCATAAATTATTACGACCAACTTACTGCCCTGAAGAATTTTCCTTCCCCTTTTTTCAAAGAACTTGGCGAGGAAGCGTATTATCTCTTGGAGTTCAGGTTTCAACCTGTAAGAAAACGAGTATTTTCATTTTCTACGCTTTTACAGACTAAAGTCTGAACTCCAGAATGCTTTACACTTTTTCGCACTGGTTGCGATATTTCACCGCAACAAAATATCATAGCATACATTTATAAATTTGTCAAGAGGCGCTAAAAAATTAAATTTGCTGGAAATAAAAAAATCTTAAATAATTTAGAAGAGAAATGTTATAAGTTATTCGTTATTCGTCATAAGTTAACAGGGGCCCGTAGCTCAGTTGGCTAGAGCGCCGCATTCGCATTGCGGAGGTCGGGAGTTCGAATCCCCCCGGGTCCACTGGAAATTTCAGGAAACAAAAGACGTTTTTTAGGAACGGCTTTTGTTTTGAATCTATTTTTTATTTGCTCAATCCGAAATTTAGAACTTTTGCTGTAATCTTGCCGATCTGTCCGGTCATAAAGCCGTATTTTTCACCGCTAAAATTAACTCCGGAGATATTATTTAAACTAAGATTATTTTTTTTCAGCAATAAATCAATTTTCTTTAGCAATTTTTCAGATAAATCCCGTTGATCAGTCCAGCTTAGTTTTTTGAATTCTGTTTCCAATTTTTTTTTGTTGCTCGAAATAGACAAAATAACCTCGTTGTTTATTATTTTAATGCTTAAGAAATATTTTTTCATGGTATTTTTAAATTATTAGCTGTTTATATTAAGGCTCTGTTGCCAAGCTCCATTCCGCCTAGTTGCAGTCTCTCGGCAGAGGACTGCAACGAATTGTGTGTCTTCTCGTCGCAGTCCCCTATCGGGAGACTGCGACGGGGCGAATATTATAACACTTGACAAAGTTTGCAAAATAGTATATAATATAATTAAAATAACAGTATTTAATTTCTGTTTACTGCGATAAATAGGCTCTGCTGAT
>JAYEKL010000081.1:0-10589 GCA_034660995.1 Patescibacteria group bacterium
TTCGACCTTGTGGAGAAGCTTGTTCGCAAAGAAGCTTACTTCACGCGTATAGTTCTCCATAAAGTCGAACAATATTTGTTGAACATCGTTGGCTCCATAGTCCCGGCAGGGCTGTGGAGCCTATTGTGATTTCAAACTTTGTAAAAAGAGATTTAAGAAAATTCTGCATTTAGGCTCCACAGCTCTAAAGAGACTATGGAGCCAACGATAAGGTCAAAGAATATTAAGTAGGGCGCTTAATACTATATACTTAATACTTATTATGCTTAATACTACATACTAAATACTAACTCGCTTCCGCTTTTTCTTTTTTTGCAATGCTCCATTTTAATAAAGGTGGAGTTACAAGAGTGGTAAAAATTACCATAATAATAATTGCGCCAAAAAGCGAATCGCTAATAACACCAAGTTCTTTTCCAACTCCGGCAAATATCAAACCAACCTCACCTCTGGAAATCATACCAATACCGACAGTTAATTTACTAGCTCCTGGACATCTAATTCCTAACCCACAAGCCTGTTTTCCAATAATTGAAGCCACCGTTATGCCAAGAGCAATTAAAATAATTTTTGGATCAAGAAAAGCGTCAAGTTTAACCTGAATCCCCATTAAAACAAAAAAGATAGGAACAAAGATACAATAAAGAGGCTTGACTAAAACCTCAATGTGATGCTCTCTTTTGTTTTTAAAATAGACATCATCAAGAACTAATCCTGCCGCGAAAGCTCCAACAATTGTTGCCAGTCCGACCAGATCAGCAATATAAGACATTAAAAACAAAAAAAGGAATGCAGTAACAATTTTCATTCCTTCTACTTTCATCCCCGAAACCCATTTTCCAATTTTTGGAGAAAGCCAGAGACCAAGCATAATTGAACCAAATAAGAAAACAATTGATATTAAACTTGTTTGCATTACAGCGCCAACGCTTACAGACCCCGAAATAATAATTCCACTTACGATTGAAAGAATAATAAGTCCTAATACATCATCAATGACCGCTCCCCCAAGAATAATTTTTGCTTCGGGCGTTTTTAATTTATTAAGATCTTTTAAAACTCTTGCGGTAATTCCGACTGAAGTAGCAGTTAATGTTGCGCCAATAAAAAGATGAGTATTAAACCCGGCCTCAGGAATTATCCAACTACTAACATAATATCCTAATATCATTGGTGCGACAACTCCGATTGTCGCCACTAAAAACGATGATATTCCCACTTTCATCATATCTTTGATATTTGATTCAAGTCCAACCTGAAACAATAAGATCATTACTCCAAGCCGCGCCATAATATCAATCGCCTCTGATTGAAATAAATGATTAAAATTATATACTCCGCCTGAAAACAAAACAATATTTCCAATTAAAATTCCAAAAATAAGTTCTCCCAAAACAGCTGGCTGATTTATTTTTTCAAACAGCTCTCCACCAATTTTAGCGGCTAATAAAATAATAATTAATCCGATCAAAACAGGCGCTATTGGGTCTGAATGTCCTGAATTTTGAACAATATGGCCCGATTCTGAACTAGCAAAAGAAATTATTGGAATACTTACTAATAAAAAAAGAATAACTAAAGATAAAAACTTTTTTGTAACTTTCATTTTCTTGGTTAATTATTTAAACATTTAAACGATAACGCTTATAATACTACTTTTATCTTATTTGTCAAGAATAATGTTTTAGAATATTTTAGAATAGATAATATTAAGCATAATAAGTATTAAGTATATAGTATTAAGTATTAAGCACTGGCGTCACAGAAAGATATTTTGAGTTAAAGAATATTATATACAATATTCTATTGCGTGAAATAAGTTTTTATACATACAAGCTTCTCCACAGGGTCGAAAAATATTAAGTGGGATGCTTAATACTTATTGCGCTCTGTTGGCTCATAGTCCCCCCGCATCGCAGTGCGGGGTGTGGAGCCTAAATGCAGAATTTTTTAAAATCTCTTTTTACAAAGTTTGAAATTACAATAGGCTCCACAGCCCTATCGGGACTATGGAGCCAACGATGTTCAACAATCATGCTATAACCCCCCCGCCTAAAATTTCATCTCCTTTATAGAAAACAACTGATTGTCCAGGCATAATCGCGCGCTGAGATTTGGAAAATGTTATTACATATTTATTTTTTATTCTATTTATAGTGGCGGGTTGCTCGTTCATTCTATATCTTGTTTTTGCCATTACTTTAAAAGGAAATTTTGGAACATTTTTGGAAATCCAATTTACTTTTTTTGCTGTTAATTTTTTTGAAAATAAATTTTTATTATTTTTATCATTATTAACAACAAGCTGATTTTTTCTTTTGTTCATCCCAATTACATAGTATGGCCCAGTTCCACCAATTCTAATATCTCTCCGCTGACCAATAGTATAAAGCGGTAAGCCTTTATGGCTTCCCAAAATATTATTATTCACATCAACTATATCACCAGATCTTAGTTTTAGATGTTTTTGTAAAAAATCTCCATAATATTTATCCTGTATAAAACAAATTTCTTGACTTTCTTTTTGATTCTGACTTTTCAATTTATATTTTTTAGCGATTTCCATAACCTCATCTTTCGTATAATTCCCCAACGGAAACAAACATCGTTTTAGTTTTTTCTGATTTAAATTATATAAAAAATAACTTTGATCTTTATTCTTATCTTTCGCTTTTAGTAATTTAATAGTTCTTGATTCTTGATTCTTGATTCTTAATTCCTTTACATAATGGCCTGTAGCGATACAATCCGCATCCATTTTCAATATTTTATCAAGCAAAATTCCAAATTTAATTTTCCTATTACACATCACGCACGGATTTGGCGTTCTGCCTTTTTTATATTCAGAAATAAAATAGTTAATAACTTTCTTTTTAAATTCCTTACTTAAATCCAAAGCATGAAATTTAATTCCCATTTTATTTGCTACCACCCGCGCATTTTTCTCAGACTCATTATCTCCCGCAATTCCCAACCGCATAAAAACTCCCTCCACCTGATAGCCCTGTTCTTTCAATAAAACAGCCGCCACAGCAGAATCAACTCCGCCAGACATAGCAATGATTACTTTTTTGTTTGAAAATTTTTTCATTGAAAATTTAATGAAAATTGAAAATTATTTTTCTACTAAGCTTTAGCTAAGAGTCTTTGATGTTTCAACCTTAGACACTTGCAAAAAACTCATGACACTAAAGTGTCATAAACCGTCGGCTAAAGCCGCGTAGAAAAAATATTTTATTTATAAAACTCCGTCAATACCCCATCCCTCTTAAACTTTCTAATGTTTTTAGCCACTTGATCATAAAATTCTGGATAGTGAATTCTGTTTATCCAGTGAAATTTATAAAGTTGCCGATATGGCTTTTTCTGGTGGTGCGCAAGCTCATGCGCGATAACAGCAAGAATACTGCTATATTTTTTTGGCTTTTTTAGTTTTTGCGTGTAAATATCAACAACAACTAATTTTGATTTTAAGTTAGTGTAGCCAAATTTGTAATTTTTTACATACCCATCTCCTTTTCTAATCACTTTTGGCTTAAATAAAAATCCCCTGAGTTTTAAAACCCGACAAGCTTCTTCAAAGATTTGTTCACAATTTTGCTCGTGATTCATAATTCTTAATTCATAATTCGTGATTCATTATCAAAATACCATTTTAACACCTCTTTTGCCACTGGTACTGCTGCTTCATGCCCCTCTCCTCCTCCTTCAATTATCACTGCCATGGCAATTTCTGGATTATCGTACGGAGCATATGCAATATACCAAGCATGTGTCTTTTTGTTCCCATAATACTGCGCGGTTCCAGTCTTACCAGCAGCTTTTATTGGTAAGTCAGCCAACTCCCTTCCAGAACCAGAAATAACATTTTCTCTCATTCCTTTTTGCACCCATTCAATATTTTCTAAATCCACAAACTCCTCTCTTATTATTTTTGGTTCTATATCATCAATTATATTTCCATCAGAATCTATTATCTTATCAACTATCTGCGGCTGGAATAATTTTCCTCCATTTGCGATTGCGGCAGCATAGTTGGCAATTTGTAAGGGAGTAGCTAAAACATCTCCCTGTCCGATAGAAACATGATAAGTATCTCCTATGTACCACCTTTCGCCTTTTACATCTTTCTTCCATTGCTTATCAGGAACGAGCCCTGCTTTTTCTCCCGGCAGATCAATATTAGATATATTCCCAAATCCAAATAAGTTTGCGTACTTTTTAATCCGCTCAATTCCTAATCCTTTTATATTCCCATATCCTCCACCAACTGTATAAAAATACACATTACAAGATTGCGCAATAGCTTTTGTTAAGTCAACCAAACCATGCATCTTCCAATCTGGATATCTATACGAACCAACATAGATCGCTTCACCTGCAAATATTTTACGCCGAGGATTTATAATTTTTTCTTGCAAAGCTGCCGCTCCTATCAAAGGCTTAAAAGTTGACCCTGGCGGATATTGCCCAGCAATCGCCTTATTTAAAAGAGGATTAGTTTTTTCGGTAAGTAATCTGTTATAATCATCATTACTTATTCCTCTTGCAAACAAATTATTATCATAAGAAGGAAAATTAACAAGCGCAAGAACCGCGCCATTCTTTGGATTTAAAACAACAACAGACGCGCCTGCTTCGGTTTCAAGTTTTGTTGTAATTTCACTTAGTTTTACATAAATATTCTTTTGTAAATCAGAGTCTATATTTAAAATTAAATTATTGCCTGATTTACAATTCTCCCTTCCTATTATTCTTGTCTCTTTACCAAAAGAGTCTACTTTAACTTCTTCTTTTCCATATTCTCCTCTAAGCTGTTTTTCGTAAAAAAACTCTAGTCCGTCTTTTCCTATTATATCAGTTAAAAGATATTCCGAATTATTTTCTAATTCTTTTTTACTTATCCTCCCGCTATATCCGATAACATTTGAAATATATTTACTATCAACATAATCTCGTATGGCATTCTTCTCCAATTTAACTCCGTCTATATTCTTTATTTTTTCTTCTAATATCAACGCTTCGTCCTTATTTATATTTTCTAAAATCAAAAAAGACTGATGTGAAGATCTATCAGCTGCATTAATTTTTTTCATCAAGTCGTCCTTGTTTATCTCAATTATCAAAGAAAATTCTTTTATTTTCTCTTTAATATCGTCCCTATCTTTTAAAAAATCATACGGAATAATTACAAGATCAAAAATAGGAACATTAAAAACAATCTGCTTATTATTTTGATCATAAATTATCCCTCTTGGGGCTTTTACGACCACAGTTCTTTTATAATTATTTTCCGAAATATCAGCATAATACTTTCCTTTTATTATTTGCAAATAAATTGCTTGGAGAATAAGCGCAAAAAAAGCAAAGTAAAATAACTTTTTAATAGTTTCTATATTTTTAAGACCCAATGGAATTTCTATATTACTATCCTTTTTTGTCGCAGAATCTAAAAAAAGTTCCTCTAGTTCAAGAGTTTCTTTGTTTTTATTTTTTACAAAATATTTATTTTTCATTTATTTGAAAATTTTACGAAAAAAATATAAGCTAATGGATAAATTAAAATTACTGTATAGATTATCTGAAAAACAATTATAATTAGAAATTGCTTTAAATTGGAAAAAATTAGAGAAAGTTCACTGATATTAATTAAAAAAATATAACTAACATTATAAACAAAAACTGCAAAGGAGGAAATTAGAAAAAATTTATATGAAAATATTTTTTTTAGAAAATAATAATTCAAATAAGACGAAATAAAAATTGCAAAAAGAACACTAATAATAAGCGGACCAAAACAGTTTCCAGAAAACAAATCTAAAACAAATCCAGTCGCAAAAGCGATATAAAAAATGTTTGTAGATTTACCGTTAAACGCAGAAATCACTAACAATAATACAAGAACGACATTTGGGATATAATTACTAGAAAAAAACTGAGGAATAAAAGTAACCTGCAAAAATACAAATAAAAATAATATAAATGTATAATTTTTTATTTTTCTATCAATCATATAGTGGAATTATCTTAATAGGAAGTTTATGCTCCATCGAGATGACAAGTTTGTTTTACTCTTATTCTAAATATAGATGTTATTCCAAACATAGTTGTCATTTCGAACGGAGAGAGAAATCTGTAAGCTATACTATGCCGGAAATAAGGAAGGTTTCGGTGAGATTTAATTAGTTTATATATCTCTCCATTCCGCTATCGCTTCAGTCGAGAGACAGCTACGCGTTTAGTCGAGATTCGCTATCGCTCCAGTCGTGACAGTTACAGCTTTGTTTGCATTGGAAACATTAAAAACAAAGCTATTTAATTTTCAACAGCTATAAATACTTTCTCAACTTTATTTATATTTATAAGCATATTTATTTCTGCAGATTTAAAGACTTTATTCGCAGATTCTTTTATGCTAGAAATTTTTCCAATAATTAATCCTTTTGGAATTTTATCTTCTAGTCCAGAAGTTATAATTAGATCATTTATAATAAGCTCTTCCGATTGATTAATCATTTCCAATCTTACACCTGTAGCATAGCTACCTTTAACAACTCCATTCGCCCGACTAGTTTGAGTTATAGAATTAATAGAACTTTTTCCGTCTGTTATTAATATAGCTTTTGAAGAATTATTAAATACTTTTATAATTTTTCCAATTAATAAACCGCTACCAGCAACAACGGGTTGCCCGTCTATAATACCATTATTTTTTCCTAAATCAATAAGAATATGCTTCCCAAAATTACTAGGATCCCTTCCTATAATATTAGCCATTTTCCAATCAATACAATTTCCATTAGAACAATTACTCTCGGAAAATTTAATTTGCTTTTTCAAAATTTCATTTTCTCTTTGGACCTCTTTTAATTCTGAAATTTCATATTCTATTTCCAAATTTTTTTTCTTAAGTTCCATATTTTCTTCTTTGAACCGAGCTATATTTTTCAATGTCCAAAAAAAATCATTCACCTTATTTGACGACAATTGAAATGTTTCTCCAATATGACTTATTAGATAAACTGGGTAATTTTTTGTTTGGTTTAAAAATCCAGTCTTATTCAAAAAAATTAGCAGTACCACAACTACTAACAGAAAAATAAAAGTTACTATTTTTGTATTTACTACTTTATTCATAAAGTTCATTTTAACATACTAATCATACTAACATATTAACATAATTTTTCTAATGTTTATTTAAAGGCTGGTGATTTTTACCAATTATTCTCTTCTTGCCTGCCCGCCTTGGGAGGGAGAGGGCAAGGGGTGTGTAACAAGCTTCTTAACACATCCCCACCCCCCTCTCTAGAGTGGAATTATAAGAAAATCAGCAGAGCCTATTTATAGTTATAATGTTTTTATAATTCGCTAGTTTTTTAAAATTTTAACAAGTTATTTTTTTCACTTGTTAAAATGTTATTGTTGTTATTATATTAAAATGTTTCACTGTGGAGTTTTCTCATTTTCCAAGAATACCAATACTTCTTTCAGCTTTTCTATATCTTCAAGAACAATTCCAGCGCCACGAGCTACAGCTGTAAGAGGATCATCTGCCAGTTTTACAGGCATTTTCGTTTGTTCGCTAATTAATTTGTCCAAACCACGAAGCATTCCTCCTCCTCCCACAAGAATTATTCCACTACTCATTATATCAGCCACAAGTTCAGGTGGAGTTTCTTCTATTGTAACCTTAATATTATTAATCAAAACTTTAATAGACCTAGACAATGCCATTCTAATTTGCTCATCACTTACTAGTACCTCTTTAGGAAGACCAGTTACAAGATCTCTGCCACACATTGTCATTTCCGTTTTTTCTTCTTGAGGATAAGCTGAACCTATTGTAATTTTAATGCTTTCAGCTGTTTTTTCTCCTAAAAGCAAATTGGCTTCATCTCTTGAAAATTGAACTATATTTTCATTAAGTTTATCTCCAGCAATTCTAAGACTTCTACTTGCAACAATTCCACCTAAAGAAATTATAGCAACTTCTGTTGTTCCTCCTCCAATATCAACAATCATATTTCCTGTTGCTTCTTGAATAGGAAGACGAACACCAATAGCCGCTGCCATCGGTTCCTCAATTAAATATGCTTCTCTTGCTCCAGCGCTTATTGTTGCGTCAATAACAGCTTTTTTCTCAACTTCAGTAACACTAGAAGGAACACCAACTACAACTCTTGGACGAGGAAAAAGTACAAACGACTCTTTGTGAACTTTTTCTATAAAATATTTAAGCATTTGTTCTGTAATTTCAAAATCAGAAATAACACCATCAACAAGTGGACGAGTTGCGATAATATGCGCTGGCGTCTTGCCAACCATTTTTTTAGCTTCTTTTCCAATCGCAAGAATCTTTCCAGTTTTCTGGTTTACAGCAACTACAGAAGGTTCATTTATAACAATTCCCTTGCCCTTAACATAAACAAGAGTATTCGCAGTACCTAGATCTATTCCAATGTCATGGCTTAGATAGCCAAATATTTTGTTGAACATACAAAGACGAATTTAGAATTTAGAATTTAGAATTTAGAATAAATATTCTATATTCCAAATTCAAAATTCAAGATTCATTATTTCACCAATTTTAATCATTTCAAACCCATCTTCATTTCTCTTCTTCACTTCAACACTATTTTTCTCCAAGGTTCTCTTGCTTACCACAATTCTTAAAGGAATTCCAATTAAATCAAAATCTTTAAACTTTACTCCGGCCGATTCATCACGGTCGTCATATAATACTTCAATTTTTTCTTTCTGTAAAGAAGTATAAATCTTTTCAGCTTCCGCGACAACATTGTCATCATTTCCAAGACAAAGCAGATGGACCTGATAAGGAGCAACTGACTTTGGCCAAATTATACCATTCTTGTCATTATATTTTTCCACAATAGTCGCAATTGTTCTATCGATCCCAATCCCATAACAACCCATATAGTAAAATTCTTCCTTTCCGTCTTTATTTGTAAATGTAGAATTCATTTTTTTACTATAGTAATGTCCAAGTTGAAATATATTCCCAACCTCAATTCCTTTGCATTCTTTTAACTCTTTTCCATCCTCGCTAAAAAACCCATCTTGAGCCATTGCAATATCCCCTTCAATGTTTGGCTTATAATCCCTATCTATATTTACATTTAACAGATCTACATTTTTCTTATTATTTCCTCCATACATATTTTTAATTGTCCTTAAAGAATCGTCTGCAACAATTATAACTTTTTTATTTATATTAACTGGTGATATAAATCCAGGCTCGCTTCCAAGCTCTCTTATTTCTTTTTCTGTCGCACATCTTAGATCGTTTACGTCAGTCAAATTTTTAAGTTTTGTTTCATTAACATCATAATCCCCACGAATAATCGCCAAAATAAATCTCTTTTTGTCGTCCACGAATAAAACATCTTTGATCTGTTGCCATAAAGGAAGTTTATGAAATTTTGTTCCATCTATCATTGTCTTTTTCCTGTTTGCTACAACTTTTTTCATTACTTGTTCTTTCTCGTCTATATTTTTATTTTCTTTTTGAAATTTTGCCACATCCTCGTGCGAGGCGTATTTTTTATCATCAGTAATTAAAAATCTGCTTTCTCCTACCTCGCTTTCAATAACAAATTCATGAGAATAATCTCCTCCAATATATCCATTGTCCGACTCAACAACAATAGCTTCTAGTCCAAATCTCTTAAAAATTTTTATATATACATCCCGCATATTTTGATATTCTTTTCTAAAATCATTTTCATCAGCATGAAACGAGTACGCATCTTTCATCAAAAACTCACGCACACGAAGCAATCCCCCTCTGGCACGAAATTCATCACGAAATTTTTGTGAAAATTGGTAAATATTAAAAGGTAGGTCCTTGTAGCTTATGTTAAATTTTCTTACCAGATCAACCATCATCTCTTCGGCAGTACCTCCTAAAACAAATTCACTCTTTGAACGATCTTTTACAGTCATTAATTCAAAACCAACAGAATCAGTTCTGGAGGTTTCTTTCCATAGTTTCTTTGGATGAAGTACGGGGGTTATCATTTTCATTGCTCCAGCATTATCCATTTCTTCTTCTATAACTTTAACCACTCTATCTCTAATTTTAATTCCTAAAGGCAAAAAATAATAGCGACCAGCTACCGACTCTCTAATAAACCCGCCTCTATAAAGCAGCTTATGACTATTCACTTTTATATCACTAGATATATCCTTAGTTGTTTTTCCGAAAAGTTTTGATTGACGCATCTTGACAAATTAATAATTATATGATACAATCTAAAGTCTTAGTTTTGTTTTTCTCTTAAATCAAAGAGGAAGCAACTAAGAAAACCAATTCCATCACAATTATTCTAATTATAGAGGGGATGGAATTATAAAAACAGAGAAGCATAAACAAATGGAAGACAACACAGATGTGATTATAAACAAGAAAAGCTTAGAGGAAAGAGCAAAAAAAGTTATCAGTGGTGACAAGGCAGATTTGATTATAGATCAAATACTGCAAGTAACGGACGATGAGAGTGTACAGCTCTACCGCAGAGAAAAAATTGGGAAAATAACTACGGAAATCGGCACCATAGAAAAAGAGTTTG
>JAYEKL010000082.1:0-2058 GCA_034660995.1 Patescibacteria group bacterium
CTTAATCAATTTTTCAAACCCCCTAACCCTCCATTCGGCTGTCGCTCAGGACAGGCTCTTATCAGGGGGAACGAAGAGAAGATCAACAGAGCCTATTATAAACGAAACCACTAAATTGCGTATGACCGAAATCGCAACAGGCTCCACAGCCCTATCGGGACTATGGAGCCAACGGATATACCCGGAAGAGATTAAACAGCTTTTTTAGAATAATTTTATATCTTATTTTTCTATAAACTCAGAAACTTCCTTTGCTTTTTCTTCCATTAATTCTTTTGACCTCGCTTCTAAGTTTAGTCTAATCACTGGCTCTGTATTTGATCCGCGAACATTAAACCACCAGTCGGAATATTCAACAGTTACACCGTCAATTTTTATTACTTTACCATCACCATATTTATCTTCTATTTCTTTTAATGTTTCTTTTACATTATTAACTTTCGTATTTATTTCCCCAGAATGAAAATATCTTTGATATGGCTTTATTGTTTCCGAAAAAGCCATATTTTTTTCGGAAAGAAATTTCAAAAACTTGGCAATCAAAATCGCCGGCATTTCAAAAGTTCCATAAGGCTTTTTATAAAAATAATGCCCCGAAGATTCTCCTCCAAAAATAACATCATTTTTAATCATTATTTCTTTAATTAAAGAATGCCCAACTGGCGTTACGATAGATTTACCTCCCGCTTCTTCAATCATATCTTTTGTAATTTTACCCGGTCTAATGTCATAAGCAACAGTAGCTCCGAAATTTTCCGCCAATTCTATTTGCGCCATAATTCCTCTAAGAACTTCTTGCCTTAGATTATTTCCATTTTCATCAATAAAAAAGTATCGATCACCGTCACCATCTGAAGCAATACCAAAATCGGCTTTATTTTTTATAACCTCCTTTTTCAATAATTCTAAATTTTCTTCTTTCAGTGGATCAGCTTCATGAGAAGGAAATGAACCATCTAACTTAAAATTTACTTTTATTAAGTCAACAGAAATTTTATTAAAAATTTCTTCCATATCTAAAGCGCCCATTGAGTTTGCCGCGTCAGCAACTATTTTGAATTTTTTAATTTTTGAAATATTTACCCCTAAAAGCTGATCATCAATAAGATCCTTTAAAACATTTTCTTTTTTAGTAACCACGCCTTTATTTTTAGCTTCTATAAACTCATCTTTTAGAATAATATCTCTAATTTCAAAAATCCCAGTGTTTTTTCCAATAGGAAAAGATTTTTCTCGCACTATTTTAAATCCGTTATATTCCTTTGGATTATGCGATGCGGAAACTTGAATTCCTCCATCATAATCGTAAAAACCAACTGCAAAATAAAATGTCGGGGTGCTTGATAGTCCAATATCAATCACATCAAGTCCGCTATCATTGAGTCCTTTTATTAATTCCTTTTTTAATGCAGGAGAAGAAACTCTCATATCAGATCCAACAACAATATTTTTCGCCCTTGGATTTTCCCTCAAAATAAAAACAGCATACCCTCTTCCTAAATTATAAGCAAGATTTTCGTCAAGCTGAGTAGGATAAATTCCTCTAATATCATACGCTTTAAAAATTGATTGATCTATTTTGTTCATAATTTTGTTCATAATTATTTGTCTAAATTAATTGCGCAAACAGGGGCTAAGCCCCTGTTTTGCATATATTTTTCGCTTCATTTAAATCTTTAACGACATAATCTGCTAATTTAGATTCTGTATTTATATGCCTACCTTGCGACCGTTCCATTTTCATCGCAATAATTTGCGGCAATTTTTCTTTTATTATGTCAATTTGCTCCGCTTTGTCGTCTATAAAAAATATTTTTTTGTCTTTATTTTTCTTTAAAATATTTTTTAAATTTTCTGTCTTATCTTTATTAGTAATAATAATTTCTTGAAAATACGAGACTATATCCGAATTTTTAATCTTCATTCCTTGAAAATCGATCGTGCCGAACGAAAGAAGAATTAAATCTTTTTTATCAAAATTTTTCACAAAATCAAAAAAATCAGGATAAACAAACTCGCTTAAATCATCTAATATTAAACTCACTTCTTTTTCAACTT
>JAYEKL010000083.1:0-2031 GCA_034660995.1 Patescibacteria group bacterium
GTTCCAAATTTTACAAGACTATCTAATCAATATCAACTTTAGAAATTACACATTTGCGTGTTGTCATTCCTGTGGAGACAGGAATCCAGACGCAATATCTTTAGTTTTTATAATATCATTATAATAATTGAAATATCAGCTAATCTCACAGCTATCTTGTTTATAAAGCATTTATTTTAAAATAACATCTAACAATACTTCACCTGGATTCCCGTTTTCACGGGAATGACAAACTAAGATAAACTCCAAAAGCTTGAATTGTCATCTTGAGCGACGATAGGAGTCGAAAGATCTGTAAGCGGGTAAAATGTATTTTAAAATATATTTTTTTAAAGCAGATATAGTGCGTTTACAGATCTCTCCATTTCGCTATCGCTCCAGTCGAGATGACATCTACGCATTCAGAATATCTCTGTTTCCTTTATATGACATCTACGCGTTCCTAACCCCTAACTTCCCATGAAAAATAACACAAACAATCTAAAACAGCTTGGGGCTGAGAAGACAGAGTATCCTTCTTCGCCAGAAAAGGCAAAGCTTGAAGCGTTTAAAAATAAACATCCAAAAACGGATTACTTAATCCCGTTTGTTTGTGGTGAATTTACAACTCTTTGTCCGATAACAAACCAACCAGACTTTGCAAAGATTGAAATTGTTTATGTAGCGGATAAAAAATGTCTTGAAAGCAAATCGTTTAAATTATATCTTTTTTCATTTAGAAACTATGGTGAATTTCATGAGGATGTTGTGAATAGAGTATTTAATGATCTTTGGAAACTATTAAACCCGAGATATATGCGGGTTCGGGCAGACTTTAATGTACGAGGTGGAATTTCTATCAAACCAATGGTTATAAAATTTAACACTAAAATTTCAAAAAAACGTAGAGAAGAAATTGAGAAAATAGTTGAGAACTATGATCGTTTCTAAAGAGAGATTTTTATGACATAAAAAATACAGGGGCTTAGCCTCTGTATTTTTTTAAATATAATAATTTATTCCTGAATGCATTTATTTTGTAAATCAACCTGATTATTATATTCCGAAATCAATTCTTTCTGCGTATTAATTAAAAGATTAATTTCTTCAACAAGATTATTATATTCTTCAATCTTTTCATTGTAGATTTTAATCTCTTTTCTATTTTTAGGATTAATATTTCCAATCTCTTTTCGAAGAGAATACGCTGTTTGTTCAAGAACTGTTGTTTGATTTTGAACTTCTTCTATTTCGGTTATTAAGTTTTGATCAACTTGCGGACAATCAGATGACGGTCGAGCAAAAATTTGAACTCCGATCCAGGTTTCTTTTTCTTCGTAAACACCCTTTTTTACGGCTATTCCAAGTTCTGTATAGCTATCATTTAAAATATTTGCTCTGTGTCCCGGGCTATCCATCCAGGCCTGAACAAGAGTTTTGTCGTCTTTAAAATTTCCCAACGCAATATTTTCTCCTATAGAAATAAACTCATAGCCGATATTTTCTGCGACACTAGAAGCGCTTGTTCCATCTGGAGAAATATGCTCAAAATATTGCTTTTCAAACATATCATCAAGTCGTTCCATCGCAATTGCGTCAAGATTGTTATCTTCTAAAAGAGCAGGCAGAGATTCAGTCTCATCTCTTTGGATATTGGTCCATTTGAAAGTTCCTCTTTTTGTCAAAAACGAATTATAAGCATCTTCCTTTCTAATAAGGGGAGGAGGATTATTTATTTTTTTCTCAACACTCAGCAACCCATCTATAATTGTCTTCTCGATCTTAGGAACTTGTCCTAATCCAAAATCAAATAGATTATTTTTCACAACAAAAAAAGAAACTCCGATTAGGATAGTTAAGAAAAGTGTAAATGTAATTATTTTTTTGAACATAAATTGTATTGCTAAATTATTCTATTGCTAAATTGTTCTATTGCTAAATTGTTTTAAAAACCTAATTCTATTATAAACTATTTAGAAAACATTATCCACTTTTTAAAAGTTTTAAAAATCTAAAAAGCTAGAAAAACTTTGACGAAACAAGTATTATTTT
>JAYEKL010000084.1:0-10320 GCA_034660995.1 Patescibacteria group bacterium
ATTCTTTTATCGGCTCGCACCAGTTTAAAGAACTTTCGCATCTTAATCCGCCCGCTTTAAATCCATCTGGGCATTTATAATTTTCGTCTGCTTCTTTGTAATTATTCTCTTTCATATATTTAAAAGAGGACAAACAACAACTGTTACCAGCGCATTTCTTTTTTAAAAGATCATAATAATTTTCAGTTTCTTGATTGATCTGTTTTATTATTTGATCACTTGTTACATTTTTAGAATACTCCCCAATAATATATCCCCCACCAATAATAATCGTTCCCATTCCCGTAAATAATAAAATTGCTAGCAATATTTTCATAATTGTAGTTGATAAGGTTTCCTTTTCCATAGTTTTTATTTTTAAAAAAATAAATTAGGTTTTATAAGCACAGAAAAAATGGAGCTAAAAGCTCCATTTTCTACTTATTGTTCTCTACTATTATGTTTAATCTAGATTCAAGTCCATGATTAAGATTAATGACTACCTTGTGTTCACCAATTTCCTTTATTGGCTCTTTAAAAATAATCTTACTTTTATCTATACCTTTAAATCCTTTATCTATAATAACTTTTAAAATTTCTTCTTCTTTAATAGCTGCGTAAAGTTTTCCAGATTTATCAGCTTTTGCCTTGACTACTATTACCATTCCTTCCATCTTTTTAGATAATTCTTCTGCTGTTTTTAATCCTTCTTCAACTAATTTTTTATTCTTCTGCTTTACTTCTTCTGATTGTTTTATAATATCCTTAGTCACAAGTGTCACATATCCCCCTGGGATTAAAAAATTCCTAGCATAACCATCGGCAACATCTTTGATATCGCCAGCACTTCCTAGGTTTTGTACATCTTTTGTAAGTATTACTTTCATAACTTTTATTCTTTAGTAATTTAATTTATTAGACCTCATGAAACAAAATATTCCTCCAGTAGACCTCTTGTGTAATTACTTTCTACTGCGACTTCCCTTCCCGGGGCGGACACAAGCATATTTTGGATAAATCTCGTAACGAAATTAATTACACAAGAGGTCTATTCTTTTAATAATTCTACACTAAAATTATGAATTTATCAAATTTTTCTTGATATTCGCCCCATTCCGCTTTTACTTCGCTAACAATTGCATTATCTGGACCATCATGACACCAACTTACTATTTTCTTCAAATTTGCTTCTTCACCCTCCGCTAAAATTTCCACTCCACTATCAGATATATTTCTCACCCAGCCGGTCAAATCCAACTCTTCGGCTTTTCTTTTAGTGTTAATTCTATAAAAAACACCTTGAACGCTTCCAGATATTAATAGATGTATTCTTTTAAACATAACAATATTTAAAATCAAAAAATTATACAGAGTTAAATACTGATTATGATTTTCAATTTCTAATTTCTAATTTCTATTAAATTTTTAATAAATCAATTTCCAAATAATAAAAACAAACGACGGTAAAAAAATTTAAAAAATAGAGAATTGAAAATTAGAAATTTTATTTTAAAATATCTAACGCCTTTTCCAACTGCGGATCTCTATCAAGTTCATAGTCCTCTAAGGTCATTTCTACTTCATAATCCGGTTTAATTCCATTTTTATTTATATCAAGTCCGTTTGGAGTCAACCATTTAGCAACTGTAATTTTTAAAGCAGATCCATCTTTTAAATATTTCATTTCTTGGACTAAACCTTTTCCAAAAGTTGTTTTACCAACTAACTTTGCGCTTTTGTTATCTCTTAACGCTCCGGCAAAAATCTCAGACGCGCTTGCGCTTCCTTCGTTTATCAAAACTACAACTGGAATATTATTAAATTTATTATTTTTACTTGCTTTATAAACATCTTTTTTACTTCCAAAATCCTCAACAAATATCACATCTCCATCGTCTAAAAATCTACTAGCTATATTTTCTAAAGTGCTAACATAGCCACCGGGATTATTTCTTAAATCAATAATTATCCCTTTTGGATCATTAACAATTATATCATCTATTTGACTGTCAAATTCATCAATAGTTTCCTCTTTAAACTGGCTTATTCTTATATAAATAATATTTTCATTTTTTAATTCCCATTCAACAGTTTCTATTTTGATAATATCACGGATAATCTCAATTTCTTTCAATTCCTGAAATCCGTCTCTTTTCACAGTAAGCTTAACCATAATTCCTTTCTCTCCTCTAATAATGCTTACGGCCTCGTCTATATTCATTCCTATAATTTCTGTTTCATCAACCTTCAAAATTTTATCTCCAGAAAGAAGCCCTGCTCTTTCTGCTGGACTACCTTTAAGTGGCGCAACGATTGTTAAAAATTTGTCTCTAAACCCAACTTCAGCCCCAATACCACTAAAGCTTCCTTTCATATCTTGTTCAAACATCTCTTTATCTTGCGGAGATAAAAAAACAGTATATGGATCATCTAACGAATCCACCATTCCAGAAACAGCTCCAAAAACCATCTTTTCATAATCTAAATCTTCAAGAGTATATTTATCTTCAACTATTCTCCATGCTTCCCAAAAAACACCAAAATCAGCCCTTTCTTCTATTCCATTTTCATCTTTATTCTCTAAAATATCCCAAAAATTAAGATTAACCTTGTCTCGATTGTCTTGACCTTTAATATTTATTAATCCTCTTATATTGTTTCTGTCATCAAGAGAATCAATAAAATCATTAACAGCAAAACCGGCGCTAAAACTAGTGATGATAACTAAAAATACAAATATTATTTTTTTTGATGATTTGTTCATAAATATAAAAGAAAATTTCTAATTGACCTAAATAATAACCAAATAGCAATCTTTAATAAACAAAAATAAAATCGATTTGTTTGTTGGTATTTAGTTAGTAATTAAATTAATTAGAATAATTATTTTGATATATTTTTTTGTTAAGAACTAAAAGTTCGTATCAATCAAATATATCCTCACAAGCCCTATGCATTTCATTAAAATTTTCTTCTTCTGGTAAAAGTATATAAGAACCATTCTTATCTCTTGACGCGTAAAGAAGACCTTCTTTACTAGTATCAAAAACTTTTCTTCGTATATTAGTAATGTTCATCTCTTTCGCCACAGTTAACAATTCTTTAATTTCCCACAATTCAACATCAGTCCTAACATGATTTCCCAAAGAATTCAAAATTGAGACTATTTTAAATGGATTAGATACAACCCCCAAACTAAAAGCCTTTTCTTTAACAGCAATTAATAATTGCTGTTGACGCTTTGCTCTATCAAAATCACTGGTACTAAATCTAGCGCGCGCAAAAAGCAAAGCTGTATCTCCATCAATAGTTTGACTTCCAGCTGGAAGTTCAATTACTCCTTCCTCAAATTGATTTGTTTCTGAAAATGGCTTGGCTAAAGTTATTCTAACCCCTCCCAATATGTCTATTATTTCTTTAAAAGCTTTAAAATCAACACTGACCGCATAATGAATGTCTAATCCAGTTACATTACCAACCGCTTTTTTACTATATTTCAAACCATTTTTCCAGCCATCACTTTTTATTCCCTCAACATACACTTCATTGACTTTTTTTTTATAATCATGATAAGGAACATCAACATAAAGATCTCGCGGAATTGAAATTAAAGCAGTTTTTTTTGTTTCTGGTTCTATACTAACAACCATAATCGTATCCGTCAAAAGACCTCCATTAGAATCATCAGCGCCTCTAATTCCAAGTATTAAAATATTCAATCTATCTAATTCATTGTTCTTAAGCTTATCAATTGTGGAAGTCTCTTCCTCTATTGGCAAAATCTGAAAAAAGTTATTCCCAAAAGGAAGCATCATAATAAAACTTTTTACAATAGAATTTTCTTCACCTGTAATTTCATTAAAGACAGAACTCGCTTTATAAACCATATACCCGCCAGAAATAAACACAAAAACAATAAAACAAGCGACGATTTTTTTAAATATAGTTTTTTTTCGTCTTTTTTTCTGTATTACCTTTAAACTGAAATTATTATCTTTTCGGTTAACAATTCTATTAATATCAAATTGTTTCTCTGGAGGACAATATACCATAAGCTATAGTTAAAAAACAAAAAATAGACCCTCTTTTGTATTAATCTATTCTTACATTTTTTTTGTATTATGTAAAGAAGAAAATAGTGAATAAAGAATTATGAATTATGAATACATCCGTATTTTAATTAATTGAAACTTTTTAATCCGTGGTTCATAATTCATAATTCGTGATTCGTGATTCTTTTTATCGAGTACAACACTCCAATCATAATTACAACCGTCATCAAAACCTTGTCATTAAAAATTACAACATCAAAAAGACTATAAGCGCAAATCCAAACAAAATATATAAAGAATGATCCAGTAAATATTTTTAAATATTTTTTTTCCATTTTAAAATATAGTTCATACGCTACTTTTAAAATCTCTGCAATTAATAACAAAAATATTATTAATCCAAAAATTCCAATTTCAGCGGCAATATCAAAATAAATACTATGAGCCGAAGAACCTTTTTTAAGAGCTGAAGAATTTTCTCCTAAAACATAATTAAAATTTCCAAAGCCAACTCCCAAAAACGGCCGTTCACTGATTGAAACCAATGTTTCTTGCCAAATTTGAAGGCGACCCTTATTTGAAGTTTCAGAAAAATCAGTAATAGAAAAAGCTCTTTCAAATATCGAAAATCTACTTTCACTATCGCTACTTAAACTGCTACTTCTTCTCCCGAGTTGCGCTTCTTGATTTTGTCTTAAAATAAGACTAGAAATAGGCATTAGGATAAAAAATAACAGAATAGAAAAAGTTATCAATCTTGAATAATATTTAGAATCATTTTTAGTATTAAAGTTAAATCCTACTTTACTTTTTAGTAGGTTTACAAATTCAGAAATAATTAGACGAGTCTTTTTAAATCTTGAATTATTTTTTGCTTTTACAGATGAAGATAAGAATAAAAACAAGCCAGCCAATAAAGAAAAAATGCTTCCCACCCAAGCGCCGCGAGACCCAGAAAAAAATATGGCTAAAAGAAAAAATATCAATATAATTGATGCATAATTCTTTTGTCTTCCCTTACAGAAAAAGATAGCTGATAAAATTACTGGAATTGAAATTATAATAATCATTGCAAACGAATGAGAGTCAGGTAAAACAGAAAACATTCGTAATGTCGGAGGATAAATTTCGTAATAAGAAAACCAGGTATTACTATAATTTAACAAATGACTCAGATTCTGACCATAAAACGCTTTTATAACATTGTCAGTCCAAAAATACCAAAATTGAGAAAGCGTAATAAAAAAAGTTAATATGAACTGAAAATATCCTATAAACACGATTATGAAAGAAGAACAAAAAATAGCTTTAAGAATTTCTATTAAATCGCTTTCTTTTTTTATAACAAAAATTATAACAGGAAAAAGTAAAAAAATGTTTAATAAGAACAGCATTTTCTTAATTCCACTTCCAATATCCTGCGCCGAGATTAGAGAAATGGCGACGATAATGAAAAATAGAATTGTGAGAAAAAATAGTTTGTTTATTTTGTCATCCTGTTTTATGTCATTCTGTCCGCCAGTCTGCGGATTCAGAATCTTTTGTATATAACCATTATTCCTCCCCATTCTCCTCATTCTTTGTTTTACGAATTGAAAACAGGACAAATCTTTATTATTAATAGATTCTGAATCCGCCAGCTGGCGGACAGAATGACAGACTTTTACCACTAATACGAAAATCAAAAGTCGCCAAATGCTCATTGAATCAGAAAACACATTCGCTGGCAACGCTACAAAAAATGGGATAGAAAGAATAAACAATTTCAAGCTCTCAAGAATATTCAGTTTTATAAAACTAGCCACAAGCAAAACAATAATCAAATATGAAAATTCCTGTGGCACAATCCCTATCGCCATAGCAAAAACAAGAATGAACTCAGAAAGAAAAATTGTTTTAAGTGATGCTGACATAAAATTACATTTGTTAAATTGTTATATTGCTAAATTATTAGATCCGTTCGCTCCAGCCTCCCGATTTAATATTTTATCCAATGTCTCCTCCGCACACTTCTTCCAATTAAATCTCTTCACATTCTCATCACCCAATTTAACTAATCTATTTCTATAGTCTTTATCAGAAATTATTTTTTTTAAACTATTATAAACATATTCAACATTATTTTCTCTGACAAATTCGACTGAATCTCCTCCAACTTCAATTAGCGAGCTATTATAACTAGTTATGACCGGTTTGCCAAAAAATTGCGCTTCAATCACTGGTAGACCAAACCCTTCATAATCAGATAAGTATATATTAACCTCACATGAACTATAAAAAGCAAGCAAATCCTCTTCTTCTACAAAATCCAAATGCTTTATTACATTTCTACCAAAATTGTTATTAACAGTTTTTATTTTATCTTTTATGTTTATTAATGGATAAGTATGATTTTTACCAATAATTAAAAGTTGATAATCTTTATACTCCTTAACAATTTTCTCAAATGCCATAATAATCTCTGGAATATGACGCCGATTGAATATTGAACCGATACATAAAATGAATTTATTAAGACCGTGTTTGTCCTTTAAAATCTTTATCTTCTCTAAATCATCTATTTTTACGAAACTATAATTTGGCGCTAAATGAGCTACTGTAATATTACCAGAATCAATATTATAAAATTTCATAATTTCATCTTTACTATAATTTGAAACTGTAAAAATTAGATTAGCAGTTCTAGCAGAAAGTCTAGAAAATATTTTTAAAATAAACTGACTCTTAAAATCAAACCATTCCGGATGAACTTCATAAGAAATATCATGAAGAACAACGGAAGATTGAACAGGACAATAAAGCGGTTTTAAATAAAAAGGAGAAAAGAAAAAATCTATTTTGTCTTTTTTAAACTGATAAGGCAGTTGAAAATGTTGAAAGAAAAAATTACTGGAAAATCTGAATGGATTTTTCAATAATTTTAATTCAAAATTATCGCTTTTTAATAAATTGCTATTAGGAATTTCATCCTTAAAATAAAGAATGAATTTATGTTCTTTCTTACTTTTCCAACACCCAAGCAAGCCAGTTAAATATCTGCCGACTCCAGTTTTACTATTTTCCAAACTTCTAGCATCAATCGCAATAATCACTGTTTTGAATTATAAATTAGGAATTAGGAATTAGGAATTATTCGTAATTCCTAATTCTTGATTCATAATTCGTTATTCATGATTCTTGATTCATATTTACACAATACTATTTTAAAAGATTTCAGTCAAACAAAAATCCCAACAAATTCAATTAACTTATCGGGAATTTTTGTTAAGGATATGTCCATAAATAACTTCCACAATTTTTCTCGTATTTATGCTATTTTGTCATAAATTTAAACGAATCTGAATACGTTATTTATGAACACACCCTAAAAACATAGTCAAAATTATCTTATAGCGTCCTTTAGACTCTTACCAGCTTTAAATTTTGGTACATTCATTGCAGGAATTTTAATTTTTTGCTCAGGATGTTGAGGGTTAACTCCAATCCTCGCCTCTCTTTTGTTTACACTAAAAGTTCCAAATCCAGTAAAGGCAATTTTATCACCATCAATTAACGTTTTTATTACTGTATCTAAAGTAGCATTTACTACTCTTTCCGTATCTTTTTTTGAGATATCAGTTTTTGCTGCTACGGCATATATTAATTCATCTTTTGTCATTTGATACACCCCCTTTCTTTTTATATAATTAAAATTAAGTTGTCATCTTATCAAAATTATAATTAAATTATTATATTAACAACACAACAATTTAACAATGTGGCTTAATTATAGCAAATAGCTAAAATAAGGCAAATTTTTTAAAAGAGCTATTTACGGACATATTTTTACAACCTCATTTACACGTTTTATGCTTTTTGCTTTTCCACTTTCTTGATTTACTTCCATAACAACCGCATTAATCATAACGTTTTCATCACTACTTATTTCATAGCGAAACTTTGTCTGTGTCATCATCTGATTTATAACAGATTCTTTTTTGCATCCTAATATTGAATCTTTTGGGCCAACCATTCCAACGTCAGAGATATATGCAGTTCCACTATCTGATATTTCCTCATCAGCAGTTTGAATATGAGTATGAGTTCCTAAAACTGCAGAAACTTTTGAATCAAGATAAAAACCAAGCGCCTTTTTTTCACTTGTAGCTTCTGAGTGCAGGTCAACAATGGCTACATCAAAATTTTTATCATTTTCTTTTAATATTTTATCAATAGTTCGAAAAGGACAGTC
The DNA here is from genome assembly GCA_034660995.1 of Patescibacteria group bacterium. Lineage (GTDB taxonomy): Bacteria > Patescibacteriota > Minisyncoccia > JAHIHE01 > JAGLIN01 > JAYEKL01. Next base: position 8,263 of record JAYEKL010000084.1, read on the forward strand.
TGGATGATCTTTCAAAAAAACTCTTCCAATCAAATTCACAACCAAAACTTTTTTTGAATTAATTTCAATTATTTTATAGCCTTTCTTATGGCTAAGAATTGGATAATTTGCTGGACAGATAAAATTATAACTTTCTTCTTTTAGTATTTCAAGAGCTTGGTTCGTATCCCAAACATGATCACCGCAAGTCAAAAGATTAACTCCGTATTCAATCATTTCCTTGACAGTATTTTTTGTAACTCCCTTGCCATGCGCTAAGTTATCAGCATTAGCAATAGTTAAATCTATCTTATATTTTTCCTTATAAATAGGTAATACTTGTTTTAAAGCCATTCTAGCCGGCTTACCAACTAAATCACCAAAAAATAAGATGTTCATTGCTATACACTTAATACTTAATACTATCTCGCATATTCTATGGCTCTCGTTTCTCTAATTACATGAACTTTTATTTCTCCTGGATAGTTAAGAGTCTCTTCAATACTATCAGCTATTTTTCTTGAAATTTTAGCTGCTCCTAGATCATCAATCTTGTCGGGAGTAACAAATATTCTAATTTCTCTTCCAGCTTGAATCGCATATGATTTTTCAACCTCTTCAAACGAATTAGCGATACTTTCAAGTTCCTCAAGTCTTTTTAAATAATTTTCAAGAGTGTCTTTTCTCGCGCCAGGTCTAGCGGCAGAAATTGCATCTGCAACTCTAATTATCACAGACTCAGTTGTTTCGAAAGGATAATCTTCGTGATGAGATTGCATTGCTTTTATAACATCCTCGGAAACACCAAACTTGCCTAATATATTTCTTCCTATTTCAACATGAGTTCCTTGAATTTCATGATCAACTGCCTTTCCAATATCATGAAGCAATCCAGCCTTTTTAGCAACTGTAACATTTGCTCCAAGCTCCGTAGCAAGAAAAGACGACAAATAAGCAACTTCAATTGAATGCATTAAAACATTCTGTCCATAGCTTGTTCTAAACTTTAATCTACCCAAAAGTTGAATTAATTTTGGATTAAGTCCAGCAACACCCACGTCTGAAACAGCCGCTTGTCCAGACTCTTTAATATTCTCAGCAATATCCTTTCTTACTTCTTCAACAATTTCCTCAATTCTAGCAGGATGAATCCTTCCATCACTCATTAGCTTTTCTAAAGACAATTTTGCAATTTGTCTTCTAATTGGATCAAATCCAGAAACAATAATCGTTAAAGGAGTGTCATCTATAATAACTTCCACACCAGTAGCTTGTTCAAGAGTTTTAATATTCCTCCCTTCTCTTCCAATAACTCTTCCTTTCATTTCATCACTTGGAAGACTAACCATTGAAGTTGTTGTTTCAGCAATATGAGCCCCTGAATACTTTTGTATTACTTGAACAATAATATTATTGGCCCTCTTTTTAAGCTCGTCTGCTCCTTCTTGCTCCATCTCTTTTATTTTCTTTATTACATCCTCCTGATTATCTTTTTCTACCTTGCTAAGAATTATTTCCATAGCCTTTTTTTTGCTTAAATCTGCAATTTTTTCAAGTTTATTTAGTTGATCTTCCTTTATCTTCTTAATATCTTCTTTAATATTCATAACTTGTTTTGCCTTGTCTTGCAAAACAGTTTTTTGTTTCTCAATATCACTTGATTTTTTTTCTAAAAATTCTTCTTTTTTTACAAGTCTTTGTTCGTTTCTATTTATTTGTCTATTCCTTTCAACTTCTTCATTTTTAGCATCATCAAGTATCTTTACAGCTTTATTCTTTGAATCAAGCAATATTTCTGCTGCTTTATTCTTTGCTCTAGTAATTATTTTATTCACCTTACCCTCGGCCGTCTCCATTTGCTTTGTAGCAAGAAACTGCCTTCCAAAATAACCAACGAAAGAACCAGCACTAAAAGCAACAAGCAATGCTATCAATGATTGTATTGTTTCCATTTTTTATTTCTCCTAAATCAATTGACCAGATGCCAAGTCTAATCTAGAATTTTCACTACATTTGTCACATTATAAAACTCCAAGTTAAAACAAGCAGTAATTATTCCGACAAATTCTTACTTAAAAT
>JAYEKL010000085.1:0-10130 GCA_034660995.1 Patescibacteria group bacterium
AAAAACATAATTAACTTATAACTATATACTACCATATTAAAAATTTTTGTCAAACATTTCTATTCTTATCTTATTAGAACTTTACAATTTCACCTTCTTTAATCTCTAAATCATTATTCTCTGATAAAATTTTGCGGACAGGTTGACTTATTTTTTCCGTATCAACACTTTTTTGATTAGAATCATCTTCTATTGCTACATTAGATATTTTTTTTTGATATTTATCCTTCCTTTGTAAATCTACATCATCGTTTTCTGTCTTGTTTTCATAATATTCATTCTTTGACTTCTTATCTTTAACATTAGATGCCATATCCAGTTCACTCTTATTCTTTGTTTTGCGCGCTGAAAAATTATCAGAAACAGAAAAAGATTCTTCTTTTTTTGTTTTAATATCTCTCTCAGCAAAATTATTTCTAGAATCAACTGTTTTAATTTCTTTTTTAATTTCCTTATTACTAGTTTCATTATTTTTTACTGGCTCTGCTACTTGCTTCCTAGCCTCCACAAGACAATCTTTGCAATAAGTTGATCTTTTCGGATCTGGTTTAAAAGGAACTTTTATTTTTTCACCGCACATTTCACATACCGCGTCCCACATCTCTTTTTCTTCTTTTTCTCTTATATTGCTTTTAGATTCTGCCCCTTTAAATTCTTTACTATTCTTTTTACTGTTATTGTTTTCTATTTTTTTATCTTCGTCATCCATCCCTGACCATCTTGAAATCTTTTCTTCCACAATTTCCCTTTTGTTTGCGTATCTTTCTCTTGAGACTCTTGTTATTTTTTCTATATTATTCTGTTCTACTATTTTAAGAGGAGATAATGTTGTCGCGCTAAAAGCATCCCCCGTAACTCCATCTATCATCAACTTTAAGTATATATCATACTTTGTAAGATTAACTAAATCATTCATCATAAAAACAGGTTCAAATTCTTTTTCTAAAAATTCCGCGTCAGCAGCTCCTACCCGAAAAGTAATAATAGTTCCTACATTTCCAAAAATAGCATCGCGAACTTCTTCTTCAAGCTGTCCAATGTATTGATGAGCAACAATTAAATTCAGTCTATATTTTCTCGCTTCTGAAAGAATACCAGCAAATGATTCTGTAGCAAAGTTTTGAAATTCATCAACATAAAGATAAAAATCCTTTCTTTTCTCTTCTAGAATATCAGATCTACCCATAGCAGCTAATTGAATTTTAGTAATAAGCATTGCTCCTAAAAGAGCGCTATAATCTTCTCCTATTTTTCCTTTAGCCAAATTAATAATAAGTATTTTTTTATTATCCATTATTTCTCTCATATCAATAGTAGAATGAGTTTGAGCAATAATATTTCTAACAAGAGAACTAGAAAGAAATTGTCCAACCTTATTCTGAATCGGAGATATAGCATCAACTGTGAACTGACTTGAATACTTTGTAAATTCATTAAGCCAAAAAGCTTTTACAACTGGATCAGAAACTTTATTCACTACTTTTTTTCTATAATCTTTATCAATAAACACTCTTGGAACTCCAAGAAGAGTACTTCCAGGATATTCTAAAAGAGCTAAAATTACATTTCTAAGTAAATATTCTAATCGCGGTCCCCATGAATCAACCCAAATCTTTTTAAAAACTCCAATTAGACCCGAAGCAACTAAATGTCTATATTTCGAATCAACGTGCTCCATAACATTAAAAGCAATCGGATAATCAGCGTCTGCCGGATTAAAATAAACTACATCGTTAATTCTTGATGCTGGAATAAAATTTAAAATATTCTCAGCTAAATCTCCATGAGGATCAACAACAGCAACTCCATTTCCAGCTTTAATATCAGAAATTATCATAGTTTCTAAAAGATTTGTTTTACCCATTCCAGTCTTTCCTATCACATAAATATGTCTTCCACGATCATCTTTTTTTATACCAAAAACATGCTCCTTTTCTCTAAAGTTGGTTTTTGCAAAATATGTAATGTCAGCTTCCATAATAAAATTTTATAATTTTTAATTTTATAATTTTTAAATAATTTTAAAATATTTACAAAATTAAAAATTATCACACTGGCAATCCAGTAGGTGGCTTGCCCTTTTTAGCTTCAACTCTAGGAGCTAAAGGAGCTTTAACTTCAATAGTCGGAAAATGAAACAATGTTGCTAGTTCTTCTGTATTTAGAACATAACTTTTTTTGTCAAATTCTCTTCTTTTATATCTTTTAAGAATTCTTTTTCTTTTCAGATTTTTTCTATGATTTGTGAAAAAATAATAGGCGCTTGTTTTAGTTCTTCCATCTGGAACAAAACTATTTAGATCCTGAGAACCAAATTGAGAGAGATAAGAAAACACTACAGCGTTCCCTTTTGACTTATCAAAAATATCTTTTTTCGCCAAATAGATCCAACGAATATCTGTTTCATAGCCAGGCCTTTTTGTACTATCTCCTATAGCAGTAACTACTTCTTTTTCTCCGGGAGAAAGATGAAGCATCATACTTACTTGTTCTTTTTCTTCTTTTTTATTTTCTTTTTCTATAAGACTTTGAGGTGAAAAAAAACCAAGAAGTGTATACCTCCCGAGATCAACTATTTCATTTATTATAAATGAAAAAATTCCCTCTCCTTTTTTATTTTTTTCTTTTCTTCCGATAAGTTTAAGTACTAAAGCATCAGCTTCAATTTTCCAATCATCGTTAGTAGCTCTAATAAGAATTTGCATCCAAATTTGTTCTCCTTTACACAATTTACCAGCTCCTTCAACAATGTTTGAGATCGGATCAACAAACTCTCCAGACGCTTGATCCTCAAACTCTTTGTAAATTCTTATTGGATAAGCATCTTCTTTCTTTAATTTCATATCAGTTCCCCATATCTCATAATCTTTATTTGGCATATCATCAGGTATATCAGCTACATAGTCATCAACTTCTTTAATTTCAGCTTCTGGATATTGCGCATATATCTGAGCTTCTATCATTTCTAAAGATTCAACTGGAGTTCTGATATAAAAACGTACATCACCTTCTATTCCTACAATTTCTAAACTGAACCAAACATCTACCGTACCTTTTAAATAAACATCATATAAAGTATCTATCACAATATCAAATGTGCTATAAATAGAAGAAAAAAATTCTTCCATCGTTTTCGGTCTTTTTTCTATTTCTTTAGGAATTTTTATTTCCAGCAACTTCCATTTAATACTTCTTATATGCTTTTCCTGCACATAACTAACCCACGCAAGTTCAAAAATAGGCCACAAAACCAATGGCGTAAAAAACCACCACCAGTCAAGATAAAAAATGAAAGCTTCTTTAAACGATTCTGCTAATACAAATGTAAATGAGAGCATAAATTTTATATAATCTGTAAATTTTAATCTAAAGTTCAGTATTCAATATTTCCATATCTTAAAATTTTCAATTTCCAGCTAAAAGCTACTTCATCCTATAAACTTTGTTTGTTAATTTTTCAAAATATTTTTTATTTTGTAAATTAAGAATTACTGTATTTTTCTTCACTTTTCTTTTTTCTAAAACTTTTTCAACTATTCTATCTTGCTTTATCTCTTTGCTATCTGCGTTAAACACTTCTAACAAAACATCCAAAACAGTTCCGGTTTTATATCCCCATTCCTTAAGAGCATAAATTCCCCTGCCAACAAGAACAAATCTTCTGTCCTTTATTAACTCATTATGAACGGTCTGATTATTTGCTTTTTTTCCGTTTTTCCAAATTTCATTTATTCCATTAGCAATTTCTACAAAATGGAGATGATCTTTGTTTTTCCTTAAAGTTAAATACGCTTTGTCTCTAATACTTTTAGGATTAATATGAGGCCATTCCTGATGCCCCCATTCGCCGATAACACTTTGTAGAATAATCTTATTAGACTTTAAATAAGACTCTATAGATTTTTCAGAAAGATAAGAAAAATTTTCATTTTTCAATAAAACTAATATTTTTTCAAGATCTAGGCTTTCTTTATTCTTTATTAGATGTTTCTCTAAAATTGTTATTATCTTTTTAAATTTTTCAAAATCTTCCTTTTTATAAAAATATATTCTATTGTAATCATCCGTTTCTCTAGCTACTTTAATTCTATCATCTAATGACAAAATCAGCAAAGAAATTTGCTTGTTGATATTATCATGGCTTTCTTCATTAAATAAATATAATGTTATTTCTTTCTCGCTCATAAGCCCGCCATGATCTTCAATAGTTTTTCTGACACCATCAAAAACCAGATTAATATCATATTTTTTTCCTATTCGCCTGAGACTCTTAATAGATTCTGACTCAATTTGCCTTACCCTTTCTCTTGTTATTCCATACTCCTCACCTATTTTATTAAGAGTTTGAACACCCTTTCCATCAAGATTAAATCTCTTGATAATAATATTTTCCGATCTTTCCGAAAGTTCATTGCTCATATCAAAAATAAGACGCCTTAAATCTATCGCTCTCAATTTATTTTCACCTGTTTTTTCTTTATTCTCTGTCATAATTTCTAATTATTAGATTATTTTAATACTTATATTGCTAAACTAGTATATCACATTTAATAAAATATGTCAAACCCATGCGTACACTGTTGCACACTATTGGTTCCATTCTCCTGAATGAAGTCGCTTGTTCAAACATAAAATATAATAAATTATAATTTAAATAGAGGCTTAGCCTCCAATTTGGAGGCTAAGCCTCTATTTAAATTATCTTTCTTTACAAAAATCAACGAAAAAACCGTTCTATACTACTTTAAATAGGGGTTATTCCCCTCTTGAGATGGGCAAGGGGTGTGTAACAAACTTTTTAACACCCCCCAAGGCGGGCAGGCTAGAGGGGAATTATAAGAAAATCAGCAAACCCTATTTATGTTGGTTCAGTGTCTCTGACCTGAACCTTGTATTTCTTAAAAAGTGCACTACTTCTGTTGGCTCCATACTCCTGTGTGGAGCCACTTGTTCAAACATAGAATAACTATGCCTGGTTTAACAAAAGGCTCCAGTCGAGAGACTGGAGCCAACGAGGGAGAATGGAGCCAACAAAGTAAACCGAATACAAATTGTGTTGGCTCCATAGTGGCTTTAGCCCTGTGGAGCCTTTTTGCTGTAGCTCACCAGTCCTAGACGGGCCTATCGGGACTATGGAGCCAACGAACAACAAAGTAAACGATTTAAAAAAACAAGCAAAGATTAAATCCCTGCTTGTTTTTTATTTGACTTTATAAACTTTCAAACTTTATGAACTCCATTACAATGACATCACATCGACTCCGGCAGCATAGTTGGCTCCATACTCCTGATTCCGTTGGCTCCACGCTCCTGCGTGGAGCCACTTGTTCAAACATAAAACATAATAAAATAAAGATTATAGTTAATAGGATTGTCTAGTGGAATTTGACAACTGGCTCCAGTCGAAAGACTGGAACCAACGAAATTCTATTGTGTTTTTTGAAAATGTTATTAAGTGAAGATGGTTAATCATAAAAACAAATCCGTATAATTTAAGTTCTCTGTTCTTTTGAAAATATTTTAGTGAATTAGCGATAATATTCCAGCGATAATGTCTGTTTAAAACATAATACCAATTTTTTACAGTAAAGATGAGAAAATATGTTCCTTCGTTTAGTTCCTACTTTATCCTTATAGAAGGCATCTGTTTTTGGTTATGTTCTTAAGAAATAGAAGGTTCAGGTCAGGAAACCTAAACCAACATCAAAGATTGGGTATTTTTTTGGGATTTTGAAATGAAAGGGAGTAATTATAGATTAGTTCTTATTATAAAGGGCAGGACAATTAAAATCTCAGAGAATCTTCATGTTTTTGAGACCAATTATAGAATAACTCAACTATTCTTTTAGAAAAAATAAAAAGTGATTGAATATCGCCACTCAGCTTTCCATCTTTTTTAAAAGAATATAATTCATCATACACTTTAAAATCTAAATTTTTATCAACAATTGCATTATTATGTACTAACGCATTACGAATGTCTATAAAAAAATCCCACTCTTTTTTTTCATCGGCAGTAATCAAATTTAATTTTTCTGAAGCTGAAGCTTGCATAATGTCTTTCAAATAATAATACTTTTTCTTATTTTTCTCATCTAGAAATTTTTTAATAGGAGATCCTTCTTTCAAACTTATTTTTTTTGCAGTAAATTCCAAAGAACTCATTGTGGCAATAAAAATAAATCTAGATTGATCAACTATCAAAAAACCTGCTTGCTTATAAGGATCAATTTCATTAGATTTATCTTGAATATTAATTCCTAGAGTATCGTATTTTTCAAGCAATAAAGTAAACAATGTTGCTGTTGATTCAAAGTTAGAACTTACATATTTTAATGCTCTAGAAATATCTTTATTTTTTCTTTCAAAACAAAAATTATCTATTTTATCTATATATTTCGAAAGTTTCATTCTTGTTATGTTTTCCATTTCTTGTTTTTTGTCATTTTCAATTTTATCTTTTTCTTTCATTATTTCTTTTTCTTTTATTAACTGTGCATTGATAACTTCTTTTTCCTTTTCTTCTTATAAGCTAACACTATAACCTTTATACAAAAAAGCAGAGATTACAATAACTACAATAATGAAGAAAATAAATATTTTATCTGAACTATGCTTCATATTTCTAATCTTAATAATAAACAAAACCCTCACAAAAAAGGTCTCCCGTCGGCGGCGACCCTTTCGGATCACCCAATGCCCTTTCAGACAAAGACCACATACATAGTACCGATCAGAAGACCGCTTTTATGTATGTGGATTTAAACCATACTCCAAACAAAAAGCCCGGAGGTTAGGTTAATAAATTGTCTATATTATTTACAATCGCAAAACCGGCAAGTATCAGCCGTTTTTGCTTTGCCGAATTTATTGTCATATCTTTTCACCAAATCCCGCTGATCCTTGTTTGCTTTAGCAACAATTCCGCTTAATATATCCTGCTACTCTTTAACTGGCAATTTAGAAAAACTATTCAAATCTAATTTTTTATTATTTTTCATTTTATTTCTCTTAATATTTCATTTAACTTTCTTTATTGTAATTATTTTCAAGATATTTGTCAACGCAAATAGAATGCAAATAGAATACCATTAGAGGGTAGAATACTACGTTGGCTTCATACTCCTGTGTGGAGCCACTTGTTCAAACATAAAACATAACTATGCCTGCATAAAATAAAAATTATAGTTGATAGTATTTTTGGTGGAGTCTAACAAAAGGCTCCAGTCGGGAGACTGGAGCCAACGTAGAGAAGGAGACTGGAGCCAACGAGAGAGACTGGGATTAACAAATAAAAACAGTATGGCATTAGATAATGTCATACTGTTTTATATTTCCAATTTATTTTTGTTACGCTTGATATTTCAAATTCGTAAATCAAATGAATATTCTACTTTTGTCTTCTCAAGCTCCACTTTTGCCAAGTTACAAGAAGCGGACTAGCAATAAATATAGATGAATAAGTTCCAGCAGAAATTCCTACTATAAGAGCGATGATGAAATACTTTATAGTTTCTCCGCCGAATAAATAAAGAGTGATAAGAACTAGAAGCGTGGTAAACGAAGTGTTTAATGATCTTATCAATGTTTCATTTACGCTTTTATTAACAACATTTTCAAAATCATCATGACCAAACTTTATAAGATTTTCACGAGTTCTATCAAAAACAACAATTGTATCATTTACGGAATAACCCAAAATAGCAAGAAGCGCCGCAATAAAAGGAATGCCAATTTCAACATTATACAAATGACCAAGAACGGCAAAAACGCCTAAAGTAATTATAATGTCATGAAAAAGGGTAATCGTCGCAATAATTCCATACTTAAAGCTTGAAACTGGTCGTGACACTTTTCTAAACGCCCATCCTATATAAAAGACAATTGCGAATAAAGCTATAATAATTGCAATTACAGCGGTTGATTTTAATTCATTTCCAATTACAGGACCAATAGAATCAAATCTTTTTTCTTTAATTTTAGAATTTTCTTCGCCAGAAGCCATAATTGGTTCTAAATCAATCTCTTCACTTTCTATATTAATTTCTTCTCCAGAATCTGTAGTAACTTCAATACCACTTTCTTCTACTCCATCTATTGTTTCAACTTCATCAGCTGCCATTGCTTTTCTTATACCGCTAATCGGCTCAATTAAAGTATCTGTACTTTCTTCTTCTGTATTTTCAATATCTCCTTCTAAATCATCATTTTCTTCTTCATTTTTACTTTCTCCCAAAATTGCAAGATCTAAAGCCTTGATAATTTCCTGATGGGTATCCTCGCTAACATCTCTAAATCTTAATAGAACGCTATCATTAGAAAATTGGACATTAATTTCTCCTATGTCTAAATCCTTTAGCGCGTCTTTTATTTCTTCACTATTCAAAGTCTTTTCTTCAAAAGAAAATTCCATCAAAGTCCCACCCGTAAAATCAATTCCAAGATTTAGTCCCCAAACCGAAAGAGCCACAATACTCGCGGAAATTAAAAGCGCAGAAAACGCAAACCAAATTTTTCTTCGTTGAACAATTTTTATCATATAAGTATTCTATAAATGAAATTAGTTATTTTTCACTGTTTTTTTATATTGTCATTCCCGTGAAAGCGGGAATCCAGTAAGTCTCAATAAACAATATTTTTCGTATAATTTATTAAAATAATATTAACTGGATCCCAGACATTTTTTTAAAGCTATCGCTTTAGAAAAAATTCTGGGATGACAATAAAGATAAAATTCTAAAATGTTAAAATTATTTCTTAACTCCAAAAAGCCATATTTTTTTTCTCAATTTAGTCATCGCCAAAACTTTTAAAAGAGTTTTTGTTATAAACATGGCAGAAAACATACTGAAAACAACTCCAATTCCCAATGTAATCGCAAATCCTTCAATTATACTTGTACCAAAATAAGCAAGTATTATACAAGTTATAATTGTTGAAACATTAGAATCAAAAATAGAATTCCACGCCCTTGAAAATCCTTCGTTAATAGCAATCACTACAGGTTTTCCTTTTCTGATTTCCTCTTTTATTCTTTCGAAAATAAGAACATTCGCGTCAACTGCCATACCAATAGATAATATAAAACCAGCTATACCTGATAGAGTAAGCGTAATCGGAATAAATTTAAAAATAGACAAAACCAGTAAAGCATAAATAGTTAAAGCAATAACAGCAATAACTCCCTGCATTCTATAATAAATAATCATAAACAAACTCAATAGAATAAATCCTATCAATGCTGCGATTATACTTTTCTCAACTGAATCTTTTCCAAGACTAGCATCAACAGTTTGCTGACTAATCAGCTTTATCGGAACAGGTAATGCCCCAGCATTCAACCGTTGAACCAATGTTTTAGCTTCGTCTATAGAAAAACTGCCAGAGATGACAGCCTTACCATCAGTTATTGGCTCATTCACAACTGGAATACTAATCGGCATTCCATCTAAATATATTGCCACTTTTTTACTTACATTTCTTTCCGTAATTTCAGCAAATAGTTTTTTCCCTTCACCATTAAACTGGAGCTGAACTTCTGGCTCATAAGTATTAGGATTAAAGATAACATCTGCTCTGTCTAACTGTTTTCCTCCAAGATCAGTTCCTTTATAGAAAAACTGCGCCATAATCTCTTCTGGAATATTTGAATCTTTAAATTGCTCTCTGAGACTGTTTTTTTCCTCTTCTGTCATTTCTTCTTTAAATTCCAAAAGAGGAGTCTCTCCAATCATTTTAATAGCCTGATTTACATCTTTTATCCCCGCTAACTCAACAATAAGACGATCCTTCTGTGTAGTCTGAACAATCGGCTCAGAAACTCCGAAAGCATTAACTCTTCTTTCAATAACATCACGAACTCCATCTAGAGCCGTCGCTTTCTCACTTTCTTTAATTTGAGATAGATCAGACTGATAAACAAGATGAGTTCCTCCCTGCAAATCAAGGCCTAAGCGAAATTTCAAATCATTAGAATAATTAATTCCGTACTGCTGAATTTTTATCCCTTGATTTTTTGGATAAACAACATAAGCAGTTACTACCGCTAAAATTATTACAAGCAAAAAGTTAAATATAGTTTTTTGTTTACTGGACATCAAAGTTATAAGGTTAAAAAGTTATAAAGTTAT
>JAYEKL010000086.1:0-1956 GCA_034660995.1 Patescibacteria group bacterium
TTATGTCAACTCCAAAAATAAATCTCCAAATCATTACTCCTGAAAAAATCGCTTATAAAGATAAAGCTGATCAAATCACCTTGCCAACAGGAGACGGTGAGATAACTATTATGGCAAATCACATTCCTCTGATTAGCACAATGAAACACGGAGAATTGATTATTAAAAATAACGGAAAAGAAATTCCGATGGCGATTTGCAATGGATTCGTAGAGGTGAGAAGAAATTGCATAATCATAATGACTGACATTGCCGAACGAGTAGAAGAAATTGACGAACAACTTGCAAAAGAAGCAAAGAAAAAAGCGCAAGATTTATTAAAAGAAAAAGACAGAATGTCTGATGTTGCCTTTGCAGACGCAACAGCGTTATTGGAAAAATCATTGGCAAGGATTAGAGTAGCAAGAAGAAAGAGAAGATAAAAATTGAATTATGAATCAAGAATAATGAATATCCAACAATCCCTAAAAATTTCCACTAAAAAATTAAACTTATCTAATATTCCTTCTTCCGCTCTTGATGCGGAAGTTTTGTTATTGGAAACGTTAAATAGAAACAGGTGTGAAAAATTAGATAAAAGCTGGTTATACGTTAATAATAATTACGAATTAAATAAAAATGAAAAGAAATTATTTGATAGTTTCATAGATCAAAGAAGAAAACATAAACCAATTGCTTATATAATAAATAGAAAAGAATTTTTCGGATTTAATTTTTATGTTGACGAAAATGTTTTGATCCCCCGCCCTGAAACAGAATTTATTGTTGAAGAAGTTTTGAAAATTATGAAAAACAATAATGATGATAAAATAGATATAATCGACATCGGAACTGGTTCAGGATGCATTATAATTAGTATTTTAAATAAATTAAAAGAAGAAATTATAGAAAACGCTTATGCAAATGACATTTCACCAAAAACAATAAAAATTGCAAAACGCAATGCTAAAGAATATAATTTAGATAAAAAAATAAAATTTATTACAAATGATCTTGGAAAGTTTTTAGATAATTTGAATGAAAAAAATATCTATAATTCTAATAGACTTATCATCACAGCAAATCTTCCGTATGTAAAAAGTGATGATTATAAAACGTTATCCAAAGATATAAAAAAACACGAACCAAAAATTGCGCTTATAGCGGGAAAAAACGGGCTTGTTCTTATAGAAAAATTAATTAAATCTATTTTAAAAATTAAGAAAAAACACAAGAAAAAAATACATGTATTTATTGAAGCTGATCCGTCTCAGATAAGCAAAATAATAGCTGTAACAAGCGAAGAATTAGATAAAGCAAATATTAAAATAATTAAAGATCTGAGCGGTAAAGAAAGAGTTGTTCTATTGTCATACTGTTAAATTGTCATACTATTATCGCACCATTCACAACAATTCAACAATAGAACAATTTAAATAAATTTAAAACACGGCTCTTATAAAAACCGTGTTTTAAATTTGCAAAATATTATTTTCTTTTCTTAGCAACTTTTCTTTTCGCTGGTTTTCTTTTCGCTGGTTTTTTTCTTACAACTTTTTTCTTTGCTGGTTTTCTTTTCGCAACTTTTTTTCTTACAACTTTTCTTTTCGCTGGTTTTTTAGCAACTTTTTTTCTTACAACTTTTCTTTTCGCTGGTTTTCTTTTCGCTGGTTTTCTTTTTGTAACCACAAAACTCCACCTCCTTTCTATTTTAGATTAACACAAGTTAAATCCTAATCACAAAAACTAATGCGTTATATTTTTTAAATGTGTTAATTTTATTTTTAAAAACTTTTTTAAAAACTTCCTCCACTCTAATTATATATCAAAAAAAATAATTTACAATACCCTGTGCTAGTCCACCTCATATTGGAAACTAGGTTGTTATTTATTAAATAATCCACAGGAGAAGTTAAATTTAAGCTCCAGTGATATCTTTTGGTATTATACCATAGAATCCATTCTATCATCTTTTCA
>JAYEKL010000087.1:0-1926 GCA_034660995.1 Patescibacteria group bacterium
GAGTTTTTAAAAGGGCATCAACCCTTTTCCCGGTTGAATGAAAATCATAACCTTTAACAATTTGCTCTAATTTGTTGCCTTCAAGTGGCATATTTAGATAGTAGTTTAATCCATATCCAAATATCCAAGTATTTTTTTCAAAAAAATCCTGCCAAACATCTTCATTCTTTTTGTTGTTACCTAATCTATTTTTTTCTGAATTAAAGAATTCATCACTATATAGTAATTCTTTAAATAAGTTCAGTTGTTTTTTCCGGTATCCTAAAGATATTACATCACTTTCATCAATTTCATTTTCTACAATGGATTTTATTAAACTTGGATTCTTTTTCAAATATTCTATAACCATTTCATTGTTAATCTGTTGCTTCTCTTGAGCTTTCTCTAAAGCTACCTTTAAAGGCACCTCTATTTTGCCACTTCCTATTGATGGTATGCCTTCATAAGCTTTTACAAATTCCAACAATAAACTCAATTGCTCTCCATATAAAACTATATAATTTCCTTTATGTGGATTTCCAGTTTTCGTCATCCATCTTTGGATGGTTAAAGTTTTTACTTGTTTTGAATCTTCATGAAAATATGCCTTAACTTCTTGTTCACCTTTTTCTGTAGTTTTTAAATGAATCTCTAAACCATCTTTAGTTTCAACTTTTTTATCAATTGCTATGCCGGCACTGTCTCCAAGCTTCATTGAAACTTGTCTGACGCGTTTATCTATCTTTTTTCCATCGATTTTTTCTATTTCCCCAAAAAATGGACTTACACTTAAATATCCTTCATCAATTTTGTGGAAATATTTATATTCGGAATCATCTGTCATTAGATTGCCTGTGACTTATTAATTGTGGTTTTATGGGTTTTAGACATCTTTTTTATCATGATAGCACTGGAACTATTAATATAACCCACGCATCACCTGCGCTCAAAGCCAATGAGTACCTGGTAAAAGAGAAGTTTTACGCTGAATAGGCAAAAGCGAAAAACGCCCCGGCTTTGGGCGTCAAGGTGAATGCGATTGTTATCCGTTTCATTCTACTCTTTCGGTTTCCCAGAGCCCCACATCGACATAGCGCTTCCACAAATTGCGACTGCGATGAATAGTACCAACAGATTGACCCACAGTGGGAAACCGTCCCAAATGTCAGTCTTCGTGGAAGCCCCAATAAAGGCACCCACCAAGAAGATAATTCCTGCTACAAATCGTTTTCCTGTCATTTCATATTTTCCTGTTACAAACCAAAAGCAAGAGTTCCAATGGATTCTTCCATTATAGGAAGCACCTCCTGAAAGAACGCCGCACCCGAGTCCGTTATTGCCGTGACCCGATAGAGGATCGAGCCGCGCACGAAATGGTAGTGCTTCGCAATACTCCTTGCCTGTGGTGGATCTGTGATCTCGATTAGGTTCCACACTGCGCGCCGTGATCGAATCCTCGTGATTCCAGCAGCATGTCGCTTGACTGCAAAGTCAGCAAACTGCTCCTTAAAGCCCTCCCACATATCGTCCGGACTTAGTTCGTTTGCCTCAGCTTGAGAAACTATCTTTGGCAGACGATATGCCGCGATCGTGATTTGAGCAATGCGATCAAGAGTGTCTCGATAAACGGCCTTTATCACTGTTTCTGGATTAGATGACCGCTTGATTGTCCAACCGTCGGGAAACTGAATGGAAAACTCGTGAGATCTGTCATAATAGGGTTGACCGGCGATCACGGGTGATGAGCCAAGAAGCATCGCTATCAAGAATCCCATGATCAGGCTACTGCCTCTCATGCGGGCACTATGTTGTAGGTGGATGTTCATGTTGTTCTCCGGATAACATAGATTAGACGGCCTAATAGCCGTATTTAATTACGGCTATTTGCCGTTACAAAGTTACAAAGTATAAACAATACAACGTATTAGTATTCACCTTTGTTTAATA
>JAYEKL010000088.1:0-9750 GCA_034660995.1 Patescibacteria group bacterium
TCAAACCTATGTCACAAGATAATGATCCCATCAAGAAACAACTTGATGAAATGTCAGAGGTAGTTGTTCTTTTGGCAGAAAAAGTTTCTTCTTTGGAGCAGAGGATGAACAAAGAGGAAAAAATAAAAAAAGGATCTTCTTTTTCTGTTGACGCGCCAGCTTTGCCAGAGACAGAGCGCGAAGTACCACTTGCCAAACCGCAAGAATCTGTTAAACCGAAAGATCCTTTTGACTCGGAAAGTGAAGTAGATTCTGATGTTGAAAAAAAATCAACGGAAGAAACGCAAGAGAAAGAGAGCCTTGAGACTGAGATTGGTTCAAAGTGGCTGGGCAGGATTGGTGTTCTGGCTCTGATTTTTGGCGTTGCTTTCTTTTTGAAATATGCTTTTGAAAATGACTGGATTGGCGAGACGGGTCGTGTTGCAATTGGAATTATATCCGGTATGGTCTTGATCTATCTTGGAGATTTTTTACGCAAAAAATATAATGCCTATGCTGCTACTTTGACCGGTGGAGGCATTGCTGTCCTGTATCTGTCAATCTATGCCAGTTTTGCATATTATCAACTGGTTGGTCAAATTCCGGCTTTTTTTGCCATGATGATTATTACAGCGATGGGCGCTTTTTTGGCTGTTCGCTATGAACAGATTAGCTTGGCGATCCTATCAATTTTGGGTGGTTTTTTGACACCGCTTTTGATATCTACCAGCACGAATAATCAAATTGAACTTTTTTGCTATATAACCGTTTTGAATCTTGGTATTTTGGGCATTTCATATTATCGCAACTGGCAGAAACTGAATTTATTCGGTTTTATCGCCACTATATTCCTTTATCTCAGTTGGTTTGTTCATCATTACGACAAAAGCCAGCTGTTTTTAACAGAAACCTTTCTAACTTTCTGGTTTGTGATATACGCAGTGGCAGTTGTTTCGCATAATGTTTTACATAAAAAGAGAGCGGATATTTCAGATCTGGCGCTCATTGTTCTTAATGCTTTGGTTTATTTCGGTATTAGTTATACTTTACTTTCAAAAGATTACGGAAATTACTTGGGATTCTTTGCGATTTTAATGGCCGTAATTTATTTTGTGTTCGCTTATGTTTCTTATCAGTTAAATCCCGAAGACAAAAAGCTGGCTTTGTTTTTCCCGGGGCTTTCAATCTTTTTCCTCACTATCGCGGCGCCGATCCAGTTTGATGGTGTTTGGGTTACAATCGCCTGGGCGCTAGAAGCAGTAGTGCTTGTTAGGGGAGGGTTCTATCTCAAAAATTATGCCATAAGGCGTTTTGCCTGGGTTCTTTTGGGAATAGTCGCTTTCAGATTGATCTTTATTGATAGTCATGAGACAGTTTTAGCGACAGATTATATTGTAATTTTCAACAAGAGATTTTTGACTTTTATGGTCGGGGTTATTTCTTTTTCTGTTGTTTATTATTTATACTCCAGATATAAGGACTTGCTAAAAGGCAAAGAAGTAAAAGCTGTGGCGATAGCTTTGCTCTTGATGAATTTTTTGTTTTTATGGAATTTAAGCGCGGAGGTTTCTGTTTATTTTGATAATAAAATTGAAACTCAAATTACGAGAGCAGTTTATCCTTCTTGTCTGACTCGCAGAGGACACATAGAGAGCGTTCGTTGCAATCAGGAGCAAGAGGAATATCATTCATTACAACAGCTTAATTCTGAAAAAATTAAAAAGATTCAAGAAGTAGAGAGTACTTCAATAACAATACTTTGGGCATTGTATGCCATCATCCTTTTAGCTTTTGGAATCCGGGGGAAAAATCGGCTCTTACGATTGATGGGAATCGGTCTTTTGGGTGTAGTAATCGCGAAACTTTTTCTGTATGATCTGTGGGGCATGGGCGGTATTTATAGAATTGTTTCTTCCGTTACTCTTGGAGTGATCCTCCTCTTAGTTTCTTTTGTGTATAATAAATATAAGGAGAAAATAAAAGAAATAATTTAAAGCATAGAAGTTTGAATATCTATATCCTGTAGGAACGAGGCAGTACCTCGTTCCTACGATACTCGCGCTTTGTATATGTGTTTGTAAAACTTAATTTAATTTTTTAAAAAAAAATATGATGCGAAAAATAATATTAAAGTTAGTCAGTATAGTTGTGCTTTTTGGGATTTTTTTACCAAGTCTCTCTTTGGCAACAAAACCTACTTTTGATCGTAAAGTAAATTGGCAATACTATAAAGACATTAATATAAGTGGCAGTCCAGCAAAAGGAGATCTGGTAAAAATTACCCTTGATCAAGAGGTGTTCGGTAATGCCAAGCAAGATTTGGGGGATCTCAGAGTGACAGATGGCAGTGGAGGAGACACGCCTTTTAAATTAATCGTGGAAAAAGGCACTTTCAGTCAGGAAAATATTTATCCTGTAAAAATATTAAATAGTTCCTACAGCACAGAAGACGATTATAATATTTTTATTGTTGATTTTGGACAAGACGGGTTTCTGAACAGTTCGCTTAATATTCTAACCAGCTCGGAAAATTTCAAACGCACTGTAGAAATTTCCGGAAGCGATGATATGTCATCTTGGAATGTGCTGAGAGCAAATGGCTATATTTATGATTATACGGATCGCCTTGGTAGTTTTAAAGCTCAAAACACCTCGGTGAATTATCCAGAGAACGCTTTTCGCTTTATTCAGGTCAAAATATTTGCAGGGGGCGAAACGCCTCTCTTGATCACCGGCGCGCAAGTATCAAAGATTAAAAGATCTGAAAGCAGGGAAGCTGTTTTCAATCCGAAATATGAAGTGACAGAGAATTCCGCCAAAAAAAGAACCTGGGTCCTAATTGATCTTGGCAGAAAAGGCTGGCCGACTAGCGATATAACACTAATTTCACCAGACGAGAATTTTAATCGGGAAGTAGTAATTTACGAAAGCAGTGATAAAAATAGTTGGCGCAAAGTGGGTGAGAGTTATATTTTCAATTACAATACGCCGAAGTTCGTGGGCGCAAATTTAGAAATTTCCTATTCGGAAACAAGCGAGCGGTATTTAAGAATAGAAATCTTTAATGGCGATAATAAACCGATTTCTATTACGGGAGTATCTACAAAAACAATTTTAAGAAGCATTGTCTTTCAACATGGAATAAATACGGCCGGAAAATCATATCAACTGTATTACGGCAATCCTAAAGCAGACTTTCCCCAATACGACTTAGAGAAATTTTTCCCATACCTTGATACCGGAAAATATATCAGTTCTTCGCTTTCCTCTGAGAAATCAAACTCTTTTTATCAAGAAAAAATCACACCTCTGCCGCCAATAAGTGAAAGAATCCCATATCTCGTTCCCGGTATCTTAGTTATGGCAATCTTGATGATGGGTTTTATCGTGTTTAAGTTCATGAAAAAAGTTAACACTGATAAATAAAACTATTGAGCGAGGTTTTGTTGGTTAATTTAAATTATAGGAATTTCAATATAAACTATATAGATAATTCCCCTCTAGAGAGGGGGTTGGGGGTGTGTTAAAAAGCTTGTTAACACACCCCTTACCCCTCTCAAGAGGGGAATACGAAATGAAATGGAGTTTGGATTTGTGAGAATAAAACATACTTTGATGATATAGATAAATTCAATAAAAATAGTATTGTATATAATATTGTTGGCTCCATAGTCCCCCCGCATCGCAGTGCGGGGCAGGCTCCGGGCTGTGGAGCCTATTGTGATTTCAAACTTTATAAAAAGAGATTTAAAAAAATCTTGCATTTAAGCTCCACAGCTCTAAGGAGACTATGGAGCCAACAGAGCGCATAACGCATAACACCCCACTTAATATTCTTCGACCTTGTGGAGAAGCAATACGCGTATAGCTCTCCATAAAGTCGAACAATATTTGTTGAACATCGTTGGCTCCATAGTCCCCCCGCATCGCAGTGCGGGGCAGGCTCCGGGCTGTGGAGCCTTTTATGATTTCAAACTAAGATGAGCTTTTTTCAATTATTTAGAAAAAACAAAAAAGATTTCAAAAACATTAATCGGAAATCTCTTCCATAACGGCCTTTTTTAATTCAATAAACTCTGAAGAGTTTCTGTCTCGCGGTCTAGGCAGAACATTGGTAAAAACTTTTTTTATCACCGACGGACTTTTGCTAAGAACTAGAATTTTATCGGAGAGATAAACCGCCTCGTCTATAGAATGAGTAATAAAAATAATTGTTTTCATAGTCTTTTGCCACAAATTCACCAGTTCTTCCTGCAATTTGTTGCTAGTTTGAGCATCAACGGAAGCGAAAGGCTCATCCATCAATAAAATTTCCGAATCCTTGGCTAGAACTCTCGCCAAAGCTGCTCTTTGTTTCATTCCTCCGGAAAGTTCAAAGGGATAGCTATCTTCAAATCCTTCCAATCCCACTAATTTTAAATATTTTCTGGCGATCTCTTCCCTTTTTTCTTTTTCTATCCCTTTTATTTCTAAAGGAAATTTAACATTTCCCAAGACGCTTCTCCATGGAAAAAGAGCGGACTCCTGAAAAACAAAACCTAAATCAGAAACAGGTTGTTTTAAAGACTTGTCTTTTATTAAGATATTTCCAGCTGTTGGTTGTTCCAGGCCAATTATTATTCGCAGAAGAGTGGTCTTTCCACAGCCGGAAGGACCAACTATGCAAATAAGCTCATCTTCCTCAACTTCAAAGTTTATATTACCCAGCACCTTCAAATCTTTAAAATCTTTTTTTATATTCTTAATTTTTAAATAAGCCACTTTATTTAATTTAAAAATTACTAAGGACTCGTAAATAAATAACATTTCTAAGTTCGCTCAAGTTTATACCAGATTGGCCTGAAAAAAATTGAAGGATATTGTTATATCTTGAGAGTTTTTTTAAGTCAAGATGGCGTGAAAATGAAATGAAATTAGAAAGATTATTTGTTTATGAGTTCTAAGCGTTTTTGGATCTCCATTTGAATTTTTCCTCTTCAAAAAATTCTATGATAATATTTATTAATATTCCTATCAAACCGATAATGATCATTCCAGCGATAACCATATCTATTCTCGCAATATCGTAGGCATGCGAGATTAAATATCCCAACCCATAGCTACTGCCCGGTAGCATTTCCGCGGCAACAACGCACATCCAAGCAATCCCGATTCCGATTCTCAATCCTGTTAATATCACCGGAAAAGCAGCGGGAATAATTACTTTTCTCAGAATTTCTTTGTCTTCGGCTCCCAAAGTAATAGCAGTTTCAATTAATATTGTTTTAACTCCTTTTACACCGTCAATAGTATTTAAAAGAATGGGAAAAAAAGAACCGATAAAAATAATAAAAATCATTGATATCTGGAGATTTCCTAAAATAGGATGATAAGTTTCTATGCCAAAAAGATCAGCAGCACTCATTAAACCGAACCATGCCAAAGCAAGAGGAATCCACGCCAATGGAGGAATCGGTCTGACTAGCTCTATCAAGACACTAGTAAATTCTCTTACTTTTTTAAAATAGCCAATGAAAATTCCCATAGGGATTGCCATGGCGACGGCAATAATAAACCCTAAGAAAACTCTTGTTATGCTGATAAGCGCGTTTTCGTACAAGCTGCCGATTCCCAAAATATCTTTTAAAGGATAGCATAAGATTACAAAAACACTTTCTACTTTAGGTAGAATTGTCGGTCTGTCTATCCAAACAGCAATAATCTCCCAACTCATAATTACCAACAAGGGAAGAATTATTTTGAATAATAGCTTTAAACCTTTATTCCTAATCATTGTTTTTTTAGTTTCTGTATTTATGTTTTTTAATTTATTATAAATAGGACTTCCTCACTTTATATCACTGTTATTTTAAGATGTCCGGCACCTTAAATACCAATTTCTTTCTTTGCTTCCTCATAAACACTGAAATCAAAGAGAACATTCTTAATTTCTTCAGAATCTTCAAGCCCTTTTAACTTCCCATCTAATTTACCAAGATTATCCATTTCTTTAACAAAAGTATAATTCCCACTGAACCATTCTTCATCTATCTCCATAGAAAATTTAATGTTAGGAATAGCTATTTTTTCCACTTCTTCTTCCACTCCCAGCCATTTAGAACTTGCCTTAACTGCTAAATCTGGACTTTCGTTAATAATGTTAGTAGAAATCATCATTAGTTTGAGAAAGTCTTTTAGGATTTCTCTTTTCTCTTTGATCATTTCATCAGAGGCCACCATAACACAGCAAACGTGATTTTTCCAGACTCCTTCTGGAGGAAGATCTTTAGAATAAGCGATAATTTTTCCAACTTCTCTGTCAATTATAATAGCAGGAGTCGGCTGCCAGGCAATAACGGCATTTATGTCTCCTTTTTCCAAAGAAGTAAGCATCGTTCCTTGTCCTTTCATATCAATAATTAACACATCCGTTTTTTTCGCCGGATTTTCAGAATAGCTAACTCCACTTGCCTTTAAAGCAGATTCTAACATCACTTTCTGGATAGAAGTGGTTAGAGGAAATCCTATTTTTTCTTGACCTTCGTTGGATTTTATCCAGGAAATAAATTCCGTCCAATTTTCTGATGGGTTGTCTTTTTCAATAACAATAGCCGATCCTTCCGCTTGTAAGGGCGAAACTATTTTTGCTTTAGTTCCTTTGTCAATAAAAAATATTGTTGGCGGCGCCCCATTCAGATTTATATCACTGTGTCCTTGTTCCATTAAAGTCATTGCTTCCGCTCCTCCTTTTTTGGCTAAAACAATTTTAAGGTTGGCAGTTTTCTTGCCGTCAGCGTAAAACTCGTATCTTTCTTTATCCACAATTGACTTTAGATAAACTCCTTTTTCCTTAAATAATTCCGGATTCTCGGCAGCAATAAACAAAGCAGAGTGGTGATCAGAGGGCAGATAAGCTATAGTTACTGTGGGTACTTTTTCTGTTTCTACTTCTGGCGTTTTTGACTGATAGAGAAAATAAGCCGTCGCTGAAATTACTATTGCTATCACGGCCAATATCACGGCAGTTGATTTTTGTGTCTTCATACATTTGTATGTTATTAATTAATCAAAACATTTTTAATACCTTTTCTATCTTCAGAGTATCAAAAAACATTAATTTAGTCAAAATTTAGTCTTGCAAAATGGCTGATATCTAAATCACAGAACCAATCAAATAATCACTTATTTCTAGAATTATTTTTTTTAAGTTTAAAAAACAAAAAAAGAAAGAGTAATGAATTACTCTTATATTAGTATTATTATTACAGAAAATGCTGGTTTTCCCAGTATCATCCTTTTATCACACTGGGATGTAACCTCTATTTCTTCCAAATGGCCAGTTTTTATTTCCCCATCTATTAGAAGAGAACTCATACTGACACGGAATTCTCTTTCGTTAACATCTGGAAGAAGCTTCTGAAGGGCAATATAATTACTTTGTCTGCCATTACTTTCTAGCAACTTAATAATTGCATCCTTAACTTCCGGGAAATGCTCGCTTTCTTCATTTAGTTTTTCCATTCCATTGAAACCTCCTAATTGTTTATATTCAATATAGAGGCTTAAATAAATTTGTCAAGAATTTTTTACTGTACTGTTGCGAAGTTAAAATTATTCTGTAAGTTGCGCCACGAGATAAACCGTGTTATGCTTTATTTATAGGATAAATTTAAATATAATTATTCTATTAATTCTTATTTACAAAAAAATATATGAAAAGAGTTCTATTAAAACTCAGTGGAGAATTATTGGGAAACACAGATGGCAAGGGATTGTCGCTTGCATCTATTAAAAAAATAGCTAAAGATATTTCAAAGATAAAAAAAGAAGGGAAGATTCAGTTAGTAATTGTTATCGGCGGAGGTAATATTTTAAGAGGAAAAGAATTTTCAGAAACAAACTTTAATAACGCAGTCGCAGATAGTATGGGTATGATCGGAACTGTAATCAATGGTCTAGCATTAGAAGAAGCATTAGAAAAGACAAAAGCATCAACTAGATTAATGACTTCAATTAGGATGGAACCGACAGCAGAATTCTATACAAGAAAAAAGGCTATTAGTTATTTAGAATCTGGAAACGTGGTTATTCTCTCTGGAGGAACTGGAAATCCATTTTTTACCACTGATTCTGCCGCCGTTTTAAGAGCATGTGAAACAAATTGTAGTTTAATTTTGAAAGCGACTCATGTTGACGGAATCTATGACAGAGATCCTAACAAATGCGAAGGAAGAGCAAAACTTTACAAAAAAATAACTTACGAAGAAGCTTTGGCAAAAGATTTACGAATTATGGACAGTACCGCTTTTGCGTTAGCGCAAAGAGAAGGAAAACAGATTAGAGTATTCAATGAGAAAAAAATAAACGCAATTCCTGAAATGTTAAAAGGAAAGAAAATTGGAACTTTAGTGAAATAGACAATAGACTGAAAGTTGCATCATATATAATATCGTGTTATACTGTGCCCGTAAAATAGGACTAAGTACTAAATAACTATTACTATTCATAAAACAATTTATATGGCAAAAAGAAAAACTGGAGTCGGAAAGAAGAAAAAATCGCACTCTCATAAAACTGCAAAACGGCTTGAAGTCAAACGATTAATGCTTGAAAAAAAAGCTAATAAGAAGAAGCGGAAATAAGATATTCAAATATTTAGATGACCTGCTTTTTTGCAGGTTGTTTTATTTAGGAGAAAAATAATCAAAAAATTATGCCAGAGCTTCCGGAAGTGGAGACAATTAAAAACGATTTGGGAGAAAAAATTCTTAATAAAAAAATTAAGAAGATTGATTTGAGATTGGAAGAAATCGTGAAAAGTTCCCCAAAAGAATTTGTTTTTATTTTAGAAAAAAATAGTTTTAAAGACATAAAAAGAAGAGGGAAGCTTTTAGTGTTTATATTTACTGAAAAAAATAAATATTTGACAATTCATTTACGAATGACTGGGCAGTTAATTTATCAGGAGAACAAAAAAATTATAGCAGGCGGGCATAGCGATAATAATGATATTTCTAATTTGCCAAATTCACATACGCATATTATCTTCTATTTCAATGATAATTCTCAATTATTTTTTAATGATTTGCGGCGGTTTGGCGTTGTAAAAATTGTTGATGAGAAAAAATTAGAAGAGATGCTGGATAATTTCGGCAGAGAACCATTAGAAAAGAATTTTTCTCTAAAAACATTCCAAGATCTTATTAAAAATAAGAAAGGGAATGTTAAGGCGTTTTTACTAAATCAAAAATATGTTGCTGGTATCGGTAATATATATGCTGATGAAATTCTTTTTGAAGCAAAAATTTTACCAAACAGAAAAATTACTTCTTTAAAAATAGAGGAAATAAAAGCTATTTATAAAGCAATAAGAAAAATTCTAAAAAAAGCAATTCTCTATCGTGGCACAACTTTTAATGATTATGTGGACGCAAACGGTAAAAAGGGAAATTTTTTTAGATTGCTAAAAGCTTATGGCAGAGAAAACAAAAAATGCCAGAGATGTAAAGAGGGAATAATCCAAAAAGTAAAAATTGCGGGGCGGGAAACTAGGTATTGTAATAAATGCCAAAAGTGATATAGTGATAATATTTTAAATTTCCCTATCTGAATATGTTAATGTCATTCTAAATTTAGTTCAGAATCTATTGTATATTATAGTAAATTAACCTACAAATCACAGACTGGTTGTAACAGTCAAAAGATCCTGAATCCGCCAGCTGGCGGATCAGAGCCTGTCCTGGATTCAGTTCAGGAATGACAAATTGGTAAATTTAGAATATTACCACTATA
>JAYEKL010000089.1:0-9560 GCA_034660995.1 Patescibacteria group bacterium
AGAAGACAATAACATTTCAAAAGATCCACTATTCATTGATCCAGTAAATTGGAATTTTGAACTTCAAGAAGAATCTGAGTTAATTGAAATGTGTGAAGATGAAAGCAATATGGGGGTAAGGTGGTAGATTAGTATCTAGTATTAAGTATTAAGCTTGATACTAAATACTTAATACTAAATACTAAGTTTATGTTTTTAGAAAAACTCAACAACAAAATTTTAAAATGTGAAAAATGCGCGCTTTACAAGACGCGGATTAATGTTGTTCCTGGAAAGGGAAGTTCTAAAGCGGAAATTATGTTTATTGGCGAAGGTCCCGGTAAAAATGAAGATGAACAAGGAATTCCTTTTATTGGCGCGGCGGGAAAGCTTCTAGATAAGTTGTTAGCTTTTATAGATCTTAAAAGAGAAGACATTTATATTGCTAATGTAATTAAATGTCGTCCTCCTGGAAATCGCGATCCCCTGCCAGAAGAAGTTGAAGCATGTCGTCCTTGGCTTGATCAACAGATTAAAATAATAGATCCAAAGCTGATAGTTCTTCTTGGCAGACATTCTATGGACAGGTTCTTGCCAAATCAAAAAATTTCTCTTGACCATGGCAAGCCGAAAAGAAGAAAAGGGCAAGTATATTATCCAATCTATCATCCTGCCGCTGCTTTATATAGAAACGGATTGTTTGAAGATTTAAAGAAGGATTTTGAAAGAATACCGAAAGTACTAGAAATGATAGAAGAAAGTAAAATTGAGAAAGAAGAAAAAGTTGAACAAATTGAGTTGGGAATATAGACTAGAATTACGAATTACGAATTACGAATCAAGAATAATGAATAATGAATGCTGTTTAAAATTAAGAGACTTATAAAGTTTAATTTTTTAAATAAATATTCATAATTCATTATTCATCCACGTTTGACCCTCAACAAATTTTATGCTAACTTTAGATATGCTTAAGGCATAAATTACTTTAAACCAAAGTACGGCCTGGTGACCGAGTGGTTAGGTAGCGGTCTGCAAAACCGTGTACGCCGGTTCAAATCCGACCCAGGCCTCAAATTAGTATTTAGTATTTAGTATTTAGTATTAAACTTGATACTAATTTTGCTTAATACTAAATACTTAATACTGTCAGGTCCAGTGGTGAAATTGGTATACACGCGACACTTAAAATGTCGTGCCTAATCGGCGTGTGGGTTCGACTCCCACCTGGACCACTTTTCAAGATATTATGAATAAAATAAAAAAAGTATTTTTTTTACTGTTTTCTCTTTTAATTGGGTTGTCACTATTTATTTTAGCAATCCAACAAGCAGGAATTAATAGTGTAGCAGAAACTATTCTGTTTTTTCCTTTGTCAGTCATATTGACTGTTTTTTTAATTAATTTTTTTGCTGTTTGTATTGTTGGTTCTTTTAGATGGAAAATAATTATAGATTCTCAAAGTAGGCATAAAATAAATTTTATAAAAGTTATAAGGGCAAAACTTGCTGGTTTTGCTGTGAGCTATATTACCCCTTCCATTCTAATTGGCGGAGAGCCAGTTAGAGCTTATATGATAAAAGAAGAAGCTGGATGTGATTGGGAAAAATCGTTTGCTTCAGTTATTATAGATCAAGCTATTTATCTTTTTACGATGTTCTTGTTTATGGTAGTTGGATTTTTGTTTTTGGTTGATCACTTCTCTCTTCCAGTGAGCGTTTTCTACGGATTTGGAATTATAATTTCTGCAACTTTTCTAATTTTTTATCTTTTTTATTCCAGATTGATAAATAAAAATTCCGATGGACATGGGTTTTTTATGTTTATTATAAAAACAATTAGGTTAGATAGAATTAAATTTATTAAGAGAAAAGAAGAAAATATAGAAAGAACTGAAAAAATTATAGCTTATTTTTTTAGAAAAGAAAACAAAGCATTTATTAAAGCCTTTGTTTTTGCTATTGTTGAAGTTTTGCTGTATTTAGTTACAATATGGATAATTATTTTGTATTTAGGTAAAACAATTGATCTTGCTTATGCTATAGCGATATTCTTTATATTGACTTTAGCAAATCTTGTTCCGATACCAGGCTCTTTAGGTAGCTTTGAAGCTTCTTTGACTTTTATCTTTAATCTTTTAGAGCTTGAGAAAAGTAATGGTTTTACATTTAGTTTGATCTTTAGATTTATTAATATCATGCTTGTTTTTGTAGGATTCTTTTCTTTAGTCTATTTTGAATTAAGGACAGTCTCTCACCATTTTAGCAAAAGAGCTCCAAAATCACTTTTGAAAATGCATAGGTTTTTGGTAAAAGTGTTTTGTAAAAAGAAGAATAATGAATAATGAATTACGAATTATGAATTATGAATCAGAGTGAAAGCTTTAATCTGAATGCATAGTAATATTTAAGATTTTATTCTTACAGAATGCGCTAAAGTCTTTATTTTGATTCTTGATTCATAATTCGTAATTCAATTTATTCTCATACAAAAAACAGTTCTGAACTCTCAGAACTGTTTTTTATATTAATACTAGTCTAAAACGCTAGTCCAATATCTCTATTTCAACTCTTTTAGCGCCAAAGTTTTTTGCTTCCTGTCTAGTAGGAAACCAAATATCTACTTTATAATTACTTTTCATTCTATCTTCAACAATGAATATTTTATCTCCATAAAGAGATGGAAATTTTACTCTTGTGCCGAACTTTAAAAAATTAGCGGCAATTGTTCCATCGTGAACATGAGTTCCGTTTGCTGTAATAAACGGAGTAGAGTCACATTGATCAACTGTTGAAGAATATGCTGTTACTAAGACTAATTTTCTATTTTTTACTTTTGTTGTTTCAACTTCTTTTATTTCGCTATCTTTTGTGCTTTTTTCGCTAGACTTGTTTTCTGTCTGTACAGCCAAAACTCTACTTTCTTGTGTTGGATCTTCCAGTATTATTGTCTTGTTTTCTGGTTCATTTTCTTGTTTGATAAAAATTGGACCCTCAAGAATAAGAGAATCTTCTTGATTTATAGTAGGTTTTACATCTTTCTTTATTTTTGCGATTATAGTGTGTTGTGGAAATAATAAATGCATAAGTATGCTTATTATAGCCAAAGTTGACACAATAACAAGAGGAGGTTCTTCAAGCTCTATATTGGTAAAAAATTCACGCATAAAATATTTTATTCAATTAAAAAATTCCTTAAAAGGAACTTCACACAAAAGTCTAGCATATTTTTGGTATTGTGTCAAGAGCTAGCCTGCATTCTGTTTCCAAGCTTAATTTAATATAAAGGACAGTCCTTTATATATTGGCAAAAGGACTGTCCTTATTTTTAATCAAAAAAATTAAGATTTGTCTCTTGCAAAAATGTAAAATTATGCTATTCTGGTTAAGTAATTAGCGGATGTAGTTCAGTGGCTAGAACGTCTCCTTGCCAAGGAGAAGGTCGCCGGTTCGACTCCGGTCATCCGCTCAAAATAAAAAAATACTAGTTAAACTAGTATTTTTTATTTAATAGCAATGGTCTTAAACAAAAGATAAGTTAAAAAGAAATTGTATTAAGCATTATTTCAATATCTTCTTCGCAGGTTGCTTTATCTTTTTTATTTTCTGGTACAGAAAGGTTAAAAACTGCAGATGTTTCTGAATCAAAATAATAGTTTATACTGGAAACGCTGTTTTCAGCACCAATTTTTACTTTTCTTGCTTCATAATCATTAAGAATAATATCTTCGGAGCTAATTATATTTACAAGTCTATTCCTCCAAAGCACGCCTGGTGATAGTGTACATCCATTAAGATCTTTGTGTGTAAGATCTATCTCTTCCAAGCTCCAGATTTCTGGAGAATATTTAAAAGAAAAGGCAGAGCCAATTTTGATCTTACTCCCCTTGTATGTTCTCAAATCTTTGGTTTTGTCTGAAGCAATTATTTTAAGAGTTTCTACTATTTTTTGAGCTTCATTCTGTCCCAAGGTATTTGTAAACCCGATCCAACGAGGTGGCAAGGCAAAAACATATCTATTATTTTCTCCCAGTTTTTTTGGCGCTATCGGCGCGGTAAAAATATTTAAATTATTCGCCTCTATTAATCGCCATTCATCTTTTGTAAAAACTAACATAGGAATATCTTGCCAAGTTTCATATTCAGACCATTTCGGATTCCTGATAATAATTTTCGGACCTTCATATTTTACAGAATGACCGTCTAAAGTTGTCCCATTCCATAATTTTTCAAAAACTTTATATCCTTTCCATGATTCAAGTAAAGTGATTTCAAATCCATATTTTTTATTGCTGTAAGTCATCCAATCTGCAGTTTTGTCTGTGTTTGTAAATTTAAAAGTAGATAGTATATAGTTAAAAAGTTTGGACTCTTTGTCTAAATCTATTTCTTCTGATGCATTTGATTTAACAATAAGATTTAAGCTGAAACATTTGTCATTTCTTTTTTTTGAATAACTAATAGAATTATAAATTGAACCAGTTGCGCCTTCTGAGCCAATTTCTTTTACAAATTCTATATCATTTAATTCTATATCTTCTCTTTTAATAACTTCTGAGACGGTTAAGGGGTTTATACATCTTGGACTAATTCCCGGTTCAGTATAAAGAATTGACAAATATTTATAATTAGTTGAATCAAGCGAAAGGTCAAATCTTATCTCAGTATTTTTTTCATAAATTTTTTCTACATTTTCTGGATATTTTATTTCAAACCCAAATTCTTCGTTTTTGTAAGTTTCCCAGTCAGCAATTTTTTCTAAGAAGGCCGCATCTTCTTGTTTGTTGTTTTCCGTTTCTTTTTCATTTATTTTATTCAACTGATCTTTTTGATATTTTACAGCTACTGGCGTATTTTTTGTGACATTTTTGTTTCCCAAATAATATCCCAACATACCAAATAAAATTCCAATTAAAATTATGACTGTAAAAGTCATTATTAATTTTGGAATATGTTCTAATGGTGGTTCATTGTTCATTTTTTTAATAATTTAGTTAATTATATTTTTATTATACAAGTATTTATCCATATGCGCAAGAAAATATTATTTTCTAATTTTTTAAATCTTTCATAATTTATTACAACATAAAAACTCTCCAAACAAGAGAGTCTTTTTTGTGCCGAGAGGCGGACTTGAACCGCCGACACAAGGATTTTCAGTCCTTTGCTCTACCAACTGAGCTACCTCGGCGAATTTAATTCACAACTCATAACCTATAACTCATAACGAATCAATTACTATTTTTGATGTGTTTTTTAAAGCCACCAAGTTGTCTGGAAATATTTTCGCATTTTAACAGTAATTTTTTAAATAATTCTTCTGATATAATTTTGTTATCTTTTAATACATCTAACCATGCTAAAGTTTCATTTATGGACCCTATTGCATTAGACCTCTTGCGTAATTACTTCCTACTGCGATTCCAATATTTTGGTCAAATTCTCCAAAAATTTTATCAGCTTAGCTTAGGCTAAACTTCAAAAATTATTTGAAAAATTTGCCTCAAAATATGGAAATCTCGTAACGAAATTAATTACGCAAGAGGTCTATATTAAAATATCTGTTTAATTCTTTGTCAGAATTTTTTCCGCTTCCTTCGGCAATGTTATAAGTTATAAGTTTTAGGTTAATATTGTGGGCGCTAAGGGATTCGAACCCCTGACCCTCTCGGTGTAAACGAGATGCTCTAGCCAACTGAGCTAAGCGCCCAAAACAACTTATAATTGATAACAAATAACTCATAACGAGATTTTGTTATTAGTTATGAGTTATTAGTTAGCGCGTGTGCCGAGAGAGGGACTTGAACCCTCACGCCCAAGATGAGCACAGGCCCTCAACCTGCCGCGTATACCAATTCCGCCACCTCGGCAAAATTAACCTACTCGCCTACCGGACGGGCAGGTAACCAATAACTTATAACTCATAACAAATCAGTTATTTTCCCCTTTCTTTTTCCCCTACTGTTATTTCTTTCTCTCTTGCCACTTCTTCTTTTACCGCTATTTCTTCTTTTTCTTTTTCGTTCTCTTTAATATCTTCCGTATTTTCTTTTTCCTCTTCCGTATTTTCCTCTTCTTTTTCTTCTGATTCTTTCTCAGTCTTTTCCTCTTGCTCTTGCGGTTTATTATCTTCTTCACTTGCTAATTCTCCTTTAGGTTTAGTTGCTTTTCCTACTCTATCTCTCATATAATTGAGTTTTGCTCGTT
Source organism: Patescibacteria group bacterium (assembly GCA_034660995.1). Taxonomy (GTDB): domain Bacteria; phylum Patescibacteriota; class Minisyncoccia; order JAHIHE01; family JAGLIN01; genus JAYEKL01. The sequence continues at coordinate 6,186 of JAYEKL010000089.1, forward strand.
TTGCTTTTGTAATCTTGATAATTTCTATTTTTTCTATAGTTGGAGCATTTAACGGGAAAATTTTCTCAACTCCTATTCCTTCAGAAATTTTACGTACTGTAATAGTTGCATTTACTCCAGTTCCTCCTTTTCTTCCAAGAACAAGACCTTCAAAAACCTGAACTCTCTCTTTTGCCTCTGTTTTTTTCCCAGTACCTTTTGTTTCTACTATTTTTTGGTATACCTTAACAACATGACCAGGTTTTATATTTGGCAAGTCTTTTCTTGTGTTGCTATGATTAAAATCTTGTAGTACTACTGTCATATTTAGTTAAATTATGAATTATAAACTATTGATTATGCTAATTACTTTACACATTCCATACTACTTTATAAACTTAAATTAGTCAAGGAAGGTGTTTAGCTTTTTAGCCTCTATTTAGTCATTTATTTTATCTAAGAAATTTTTAAGGTCTTTCGGTAATTTTGATTCAAAAACACCTATTTTTCTGTTTGGTAGTTTAATTTTTAATTTACCAGCATGTAAAAATTGCCTTCCCAATTTTGGTTCAATATTGCGATATTTTTTGAAAAAATATTTTTGATCTCCAATAATAGGATATCCTAAGGCTTTCAAATGAACTCTTATCTGATGCATTCTTCCTGTTTTTATCTGAACTTCAAGCAATGTATAATTTTCACACCCCAGAACATTCTCTCTGGCTTCGCTATCCATCTTGTAATTTTTGATTGTTTTGTATAGAGTTAAAGCCTCTCTTGATTTTATATTTTCTTTTTTCTTTGTGTCTATCACTGTTTGCATATTCGGTTTCGTTTTTGATCTTCCGATTTTCAAGTCTATAGTCCCCTCTTTTGGCTTTACATCTCCATAAACCAATGCCGTGTATGTTTTTTGAACTTCCCTATTTTTGAATTGGTTTTTAAGAAACTTAAAACTTTTATTATTTTTAGCGACGATTATTATCCCAGAAGTGTCTTTATCTAAGCGATGAACTGTTCCATATCTTTGTTCATCTTCGCCAACTTCTTTTAGTTTCGGATAATATTCAATCAAAAAATCAGAAATAGCTGGCGCTTTGCTAGATTCAGCTTTTTGCGATAAAGTCCCAGCTGGCTTATCTATTGCAATAACATCATCATCTTCATAAATAATTTCTATTTTAGGGATTTTTAATTTTTCATTTTTTGTCATTTCAAGCGGAACGGAGAGGAAAGAGAAATCTGTAGGCTTTAATATTTTCACTTCATCACCTTCTTTCAAAATATAATCAGGTTTTACCTTTTTATCATTCACCAAAACTTTTTTATTTTTAATCATTTTTTGCCAACTTGCTCGTGATTTTTCATCATAAAAAGTAGCCAAAAATTTGTCTATTCTTTGATTTGATTGGGTCGGATTTATTTTAATTTTTCTATTTGTCATAATATATTTTTATTTGCCGATTAACTCAACGGACTTTTAATATTTTTAATGCTTGGATTGGTAACTTTTGTATATATTTGAGTTGTTCTGATATTTTGATGTCCTAAAAGTTCTTGAATATAACGAATATCAACGCCATTTTCTAGTAAGTGTGTGGCAAAACTGTGTCTGAGTGAATGAAATGTCGCATCCTTTTTTATTTTAGCTTTTTTCAAAGCGTTTTCAAAAACTTTTTGAGCAGTTCTTGCAGTTAACTTTCCTCCTCTGTCGCTTACGATTAAATAGTCATTTTTATTTCTTCCAGTGGCAAAAGAAATAATTTCAGTTTTTAATTTTTCTGGAAAAACTGTAATTCTGTCCCGTCTTCCTTTTGTTTGTTTGATGTGAATTGTGAGATCTTCAGCGCTAATATCTTTAATTTTCAGATTAACGGTTTCGCTTACGCGCAATCCTGCTCCATAAGAAAGAGAAATGATTAATTTGTGTTTACGATTTTTTATGGAATTTGTTATTTTTTTAATTTCATCTTTTGATAAGATCACTGGCAATTTTTTTGATGTTTTGGCAAATTCTATGTTGATTATTACAGGACTTTTAGAAATTTCGCGATAAAAATATTTAATTGCATTCAAATAAAGATTTATTGTTTGTCCAGATTGTCCTCTATCTTGCTTTTCTAGTAAATATTTTTTAATTATGTTTATATCAGGATTTTTCTTGACTATTTTTATGTAATGGAAATAGCCCGAAAGACAAGACAAATAGCTTTTAACGGTCTTTTTGCTATAATTTCTAAGTCTCAGCTCGTTTTCAATTTTCTCCAAAAGTTCTGTTAATTCCATAAAATTTGTGCTATATTAAAACTAATGATAAATAATATCATACATTCGCATAATATACAAATATAATTTATTAATCAAATATTTATTCGTATAAAAACGAGTTGTACGAAATTTGTTTTTAATGCTTTGTTTTTAAAAACCTTTTAAATATGGATCAACAGAAACTATGGAAAATGAAATGGCGTGAAGCCAAGATTAAACCAGCTAACACGTTCGCCAGAAGAAGTTTTTCTTTAATTAGTGCAAAACATAAAACTTTGTTAGATTTGGGCTGTGGTTTGGGTAGGGACGCAATGTATTTTGCGAGAAAGAATCTTAAAGTTACCGCAGTTGATTTCTCTGATACCGGATTGGATAAAATATCACGCAATATCGATAATTTAACGGTTGTCAATCAAAAAATCGATAATCTAAAATTCAAGGCTAATTCTTTTGACGTAATTTATACCCATCTCAGTCTACACTATTTTGACGACCAAACCACAACCCAAATCTTTAATAAATTATATTTGATTTCAAAGCAAAACGGACTGATTTTTATCAAGTGTAAGTCCACTGATGATGATTTGTTTGGTAAAGGCAAAAAAATCGCACCAAACATGTATTATAGAAATAATCATATCAGACATTTTTTCACCAAAGAATATATGAGAGATAAATTATCCAAATTTGAGATAATAAAAATCAGAAAAACTTCTTCTGTCTATCATACATATAAATCATCATTTATCGAAGCCGTTGCTACAAAAAAATAAAGCATTAAAAACAAACTCAAGCCCCGCTGCGCTCTCGCTCCACTGCATTTCGCTCGGGTCGTACAACAAGGTATATGCGGAAAAAGGCTCGGCTCGCCTTTTTCCCAAATTCCGCCCCAGTTTTCTGATGATTAATCATTGATTGATCCTTGATTAATCATTCGTGGAATATTAAAATTTATTCATTTTAAAACGGAAAACTGTTGCGGAACTTCGTATATACAAAATGTTATATAAAATTAGTTGCCTTAGTTTAATCTAAAAAATCATGTCAAAAATTTTACTTATAATAATTACAGGACTTCCTGGAACAGGCAAAACAACATTGGGCAAAAAATTGGCTGAAGAATTTCGC